>CAIQHW010000492.1 GCA_903871715.1 uncultured bacterium | reverse complement strand
GTATCCGTTGGCGGAAAATATTTTTGATGATTTTCTTGAGCAGAAGCGATTTGAAAAACGAAACAAAACGAGAGCAACAAAGCAAAATATTTCATGTAAATGTTTTTTGAAGATAAATTTGAAAATTGAAAGAGCAATTTACAAATAAATCTAACAAGCATTAAGAAATAGTTCCTTCGCTATCGCTCAGGATGGCGGCTACAAATTGATGTCATGCTGAGGAACGAAGCATCTGTATTTATGAACTTGATAAACTTTCTACTTTACAAACTCATTTATTCCTTCACCACTTTTCCTCTCCACACTTCAGCGGCTTGTTTTACTTGGATGAAATAAATGCCAGCGGATTGATTGGATAAATCTAAATTGAATTGTTTGCCCGATTGATTTTCTTTTTTGAAAATGATTTGACCTGTCACATTGAGCACTTCAACAGTAGCGTTGCTTAATTCATTATTGAAAGTGAGTGTGGTGGAAGTGGCTGTGGGGTTGGGTTGTAAAGAGAAATATTGTTTTGATAAATCATTGATGCCAGTTGTGTTTTTCACAACATTTATTGTAACCATTGCATTGGCACTATTCATCCTGCTTAAATAAGAAGAGTCGCAATAATTACTACTACAACCATTAGCATCAGAAGCTGTAACACAAACTTTGTAATAACCAGCAGTTGAATAAACATGAGTTGGGGTAGCAGAAGTATCTGCCGCAGATGCATCACCCCAAGTCCAATGGTAACTTAATGGAGCTGTTCCCGTGCATTGATTCACGGCAATCCAATCATGCGGTGTTGCGCTATTGGGAGATAAACTAAAATACGCATGAGGCGGTGCAGGACATGAAGTTGTATATTTTGCAACATAAGTACTCCCTAAATTATTAGTAAACCCGCCAGCTGTATAAATGTTGTTATTTGCATCAACGATAATACCCGAAATGCCACTATTACCATGTAGGCTATTGTTACCCCCTAATTCACTCCAATTTAATCCATCAAATTTTGCCACATAATAGTTATGTGAACCGTTATAAAATAATCCTCCACAATAAACATTTCCTGCGGCATCGGTTTCTAATCCTTCTATCGCTCCTATGGCTGCTAAAGATGTACCACCTAATGCACTCCATGAAGTGCCATCAAATTTTGCTACATAATCTTTTGAGTTAGAGTCATAAAATTGGCCAGATGCGTAAATATTATTATTGACATCAGATGTGATTTTTAGAATAAATCCGTTGGCAGAAAGAGCATTTAAACCGCCTAATTCGCTCCAAGAAGTACCATTAAATTTGGCTACATAATTTTTTCCGTTTGTAATACTGCTACCATTTGTAAATGTTCCACCAGCGTAGATATTTCCTGTTGCATCAACATACAACGAAACGATTGAACCATTTGCTGATAAACTATTTACACCGCCCAATTCGCTCCATGAAGTTCCATCCCATTTTGCCACATAATATTTTCCAGAAGCATTAGTAAAAGAACCAGTAGCATAAATGTTGCCTTGAGCATCTGCTATGACTGATGAAATGAACCCGTTAGCACCTAAACTATTTGCACCACCTAATTCACTCCAATTTGTGCCGTTATATTTTGCTACATAATATTTCCCATTTGCAT
>CAIQHW010000491.1 GCA_903871715.1 uncultured bacterium | reverse complement strand
TTTTATTGATAGGAAAACATAATGCTGAAATTATTTGCTGTTGCATTTTAACGGATTTACAAAATCGTATTTTCAAATTGCGACAAATGGCTGTGAAAAAAACTTCTCAAAAAATTGGAATTGGACAGCAAATGATTGCATTTGCCGAAGAATTTTCTTTGCAAAAAAATGCCACAAAAATTGAAATGAATGCTCGAAAATATGCCGTTGGTTTTTATGAAAAAATGGGCTACAAAATTGTGAGCAATGAATTTTTAGAAGTGGGCATCGCCCATTTTAAAATGGAGCGTAAAATCAGTGTTTAAGCCAATCTACTTCATGCGCAGCATTTCATTTTTCAACACAATTTTATCTTCATTGCGCAGCCATTCTAAAAAATAAAGCACATCATCATTCGACATACTTTTTAAAATTTTCTTCGCATTTAAAATTGTGAATGGACGTTTTTCAAATTCATCTTTTAAGATGCCGTAAACCTTCATCATTTTTTCGGCAGAGTAATTTTTTTTCCTCAACGAAAAGCACACATCGCATTTGCCACACGGCAACATATTTTCTTCCCCAAAATAATTTAGCTGAAAAGTTGAGCGGCAAACTGTTTCATTTTCAACATACGCAATCATTGATTGGATGCGGTGTGCAGCTTTTTCTTTCAACATTTGTAAATAAGAATTATTCAACTCTAATTGCTCTAATTTCATTCGGTTTTGTTGCAAAATAATTTGCGGTTTATCTTTTGCTGGAGAATAATCGATGATGTTTTGTTGTTGCAATTGAATCAATAATTGATGCAATTGTGGTTGATTAATTTTCAATTCATTCATCATTTTACTTTCCAACAAAGCGGCATATCCATCTCTAATTCCAGAATGAAATCGCAACAACATTTTTACTAAGGGTTCTAACTTTTTATTCTCTACTTCAAAGCGATATAATTCTTCGCGATTGGCTACAAACATGGCTCTTGAGGGCAATGCCACACTTTCAGTAAGAATTAAAAAGTTTTGTTGCTGCAGCAATTTTAATGATTGCACTGCCATCATGGAAGGCAAATTAAATTTCTCACAAAAGGCATTAAAGTCAAAATCAAAAAACTGCTGTTCGCCGCTTCCTACAGCTATTTGCAGATAATGCATCAAGGCTTCATAAGTGCGTTTTATGTCATCGTTTGTTGGAAAATTATTTTGCAAACTCTGTTGCAAATTGTTCACATCATCTTCATTATAAATCAACACCACAAATGCATTTCTGCCATCACGCCCAGCTCTGCCAGCTTCTTGAAAGTAGGCTTCGGGGCTGTCGGGCAAATCCATGTGCACCACACAGCGCACATCGGGTTTGTCAATTCCCATTCCAAAGGCATTGGTGCAAACGATAGATTGCACCCGATTTTGCATCCACCATTCCTGTTTTTTGTTACGTTCTTTTTGCAACAGACCTGCATGATAAAACTCTGATTTTATTTTGTGTTGATTCAACCACTCTGCCAAAACCTTTGTGAGCCTGCGATTGCGCACATACACAATCGAGCTGCCATTTATTTTTTCCAACACTTCTACCAATTTATTTTGCTTGGTTTCATCTTTGCGAACCACAAACATCAAATTGTGGCGCACAAAACTTTTAGCAAATATTTTTGGATTTTTCATCTCCAGTTTGCTGCAAATATCTTGTTGCACATCGGGGGTGGCAGTGGCTGTAAGCGCAAGTATTGGTGCGGTTTTATGCAACTCTTTGATGTTAGCAATTTGCAAATAAGGTGGTCGAAAATCATAGCCCCATTGCGAAATACAATGCGCTTCATCTACCGCAATTAAGCTGATGGGTAAATGTGCTAATTGCTCTCTAAACAAAGGCTGTTGCAACCTTTCGGGCGAAACGTAAATAAATTTTAATCGCTGATGATGGGCATTATCTATTACATTTTGAATCTCACGAGGACTCATGCCACTGATAATGGCTGCGGCTAAAATATTTTTTTTGCGAAGCTGCTGCACTTGGTCTTTCATCAATGCAATCAATGGCGAAACGACCAAACACACACCATTCATCAACAAAGCTGGCACTTGATAACACATCGATTTTCCACCACCAGTGGGCAATAGCGCCAATGTATCATTGCCTGCCAAAACTGATTCAATGATGTCTTGCTGACCATCTCGAAAATTTTCAAAACCCCAATACTGCTTTAATATTTGATGAATTTGGCTCAAATTATTTTTCAAAATTTCAACAAATATAGTTTCTAAGATTCATCCAGTTTTTAAAACGAGATAGATCTAAAATGTTAAAGTTGATTTCAATTGTTGCAACTTTTTTAACTTTAAAAAATGAAATCGCTAAAATTATTTTACAGTTTATTAATTGCTGTTGTATTTTTAAATTTTTCAGCAAATGCCCAATTGGCAAAGGACTGGGACGAATGCAAATGGTTAGATATTGCCAATGAGCAACAACATTTTCAATTTATTGAACAACAAAAATTGAAAAATACAGGTACGCATGTGGATAATAGCTATGATTTAATTTATGAGCGATTACGCTTTAACATCAATCCGAACATGTGGTTTATTAATGGCAACATCACTTTTTATTTCAAACCTATGCAATTGCCTTTTAGTTTTTTGGTGTTAGATTGTTCTGATTCGTTGATGG
>CAIQHW010000490.1 GCA_903871715.1 uncultured bacterium | reverse complement strand
GCACAAGGCTTTGGTAGCTTAGGTTTGATGACTTCAACATTAGTTACCCCTAATGGAAAAGTGATGGAAGCTGAAGCAGCACATGGTACTGTAACTCGTCATTATCGCGACCACCAAAAAGGCAAACCAACCTCTACAAACCCCATTGCATCTATCTTTGCATGGACTCGTGGTTTAGAATTCCGAGGGAAATTGGATGGCAATCAAGAGTTGATTAACTTCTGTCATGCTTTAGAAACTGTTTGTGTTGAAACAGTTGAAAGCGGCAAAATGACCAAAGATTTAGCAGTTTGTATTCATGGCAATAAAGTAAATCATGGGGAACATTATTTATACACCGAAGAATTTTTAGATGCTTTAGACCAAAATTTAAAAGTGAAATTGTCTAAGTAATTTTTAGTTGTAGAAACCAAAAAATCCCGAACAAAAAATTTTGTTCGGGATTTTTTATTGCCAATACTTTTGAAAATTTATTTCGCAAACGGCATCCCTTTCAGCATTTTGCCTGCATTTTGCATCTTATTCATATTGCGCATCATTTTACGCATTTCTTCAAATTGCTTCAAAAAATTATTCACTTCTTGAATTGAACTGCCGCTGCCTGCCGCCAATCTTTTTCTTCGGTTGCCATCAATCAAGTCGGGATTTTTTCTTTCGCTTGGTGTCATCGATTGAATAATAGCCTCAATTTTTTTAAACGCATCATCGCTGATATCAATATCCTTAATTGCTTTGCCCACGCCAGGAATCATAGCCATCAAGTCTTTGATGTTTCCCATCTTTTTTATTTGATTCAATTGCCCTAAAAAATCTTCAAAATCAAATTGATTTTTACGGATTTTTTGATTCAGTTTTTGCGCTTCCTTTTCGTCATATTGTTCTTGTGCCTTTTCTACCAAACTCACAATATCGCCCATGCCCAAAATTCGTTGCGCCATCCGCTCGGGATAAAACACATCCAGCGTTTCTAATTTTTCGCCCGTGCTTACAAATTTAATGGGTTTGTTTACCACACTACGAATGCTCAAAGCCGCACCACCACGGGTGTCGCCATCTAATTTTGTTAAAACAACACCATCAAAACTTATGCGTTCGTTGAAAGTTTTTGCGGTGTTCACGGCATCTTGCCCAGTCATACTATCCACCACAAACAAAGTTTCATCGGGCTTCAATTCCGTTTTCAACTTGGCAATTTCATTCATCATCTCTTCATCAATGGCAATGCGCCCAGCCGTATCAATCACCACCACTTGATAGCCTCTTTCCTTGGCATGTTTCAAAGCATGCTGCGCAATTTCCAGTGGATTTTTATTCTCCAATTCCATGTAAACCTCTGTTCCAATCTGCGTTCCCAGCACTCGTAATTGCTCCATGGCTGCTGGTCGATAAACGTCAGCAGCAGTTAATAACACCGATTTATTTTTCTTAGTTTTTAAATAGTTGGCCAGCTTAGCGCTAAAAGTAGTTTTTCCACTTCCTTGCAAACCTGCAATTAAAATCACGGCAGGATTGTTCTTCAAATGCAAGTCGGTGCTGCTGTTGCCCATTAATTCAGTCAACTCTTCCATTACAATTTTGGTAAACAATTGCCCAGGCGAAACAGCGGTGAGTACATTTTGTC
>CAIQHW010000489.1 GCA_903871715.1 uncultured bacterium | reverse complement strand
TTGGCATTTTCAATCGTACTTAATCGATGGGCAATCACAATGGATGTGCGATTGGCTAATAATTTGGGAATGGCTTGCTGTACTAATTTTTCTGTTTCAGGTTCGATAGAAGAAGTAGCTTCATCTAAAATTAAAATGGCTGGATTGTACACAATGGCTCGAAGAAAAGAAATGAGTTGTCGTTGCCCGAAACTCAAGGTGTTGCCACGTTCCATCACTTGTTGTTCATAGCCATCGGGCAGTTGCATAATAAAATCATGCAAGCCGATAAGTTTAGCTGCTTGCTGCACTTGAGCCAAAGAAATTTCGCGATTATAAAGTGTGATATTTTCATAAATGCTACCGCTAAATAAAAATACATCTTGCAAAACCACTCCAATATTTTGGCGCAAACAAGCCAGTGAATAATCATTCACTTCGTGATTATCAATCAAAATTTTACCTTGCTGATGTTCATAATTTCGAGCCAGCAAATGTGTGATAGTAGTTTTGCCACTGCCCGTAGAGCCAACAATAGCAAGGCTTTTGCCTGCTGGAATATGAAATGAAATATTTTTTAAAACAGGATTGTCTTTTAAATATTCAAACGAAACATTTTCAAAAACCACATTGCCACTGACTTTTTTGTTGGTGATTTTTCCTTCGTTTAAAATAGATTGATTTTGTTCTTCCAATAAATTTTTTAATCGCTCGCCTGCAATAATGCCACGTTGCAAAGTGTTGAATTTATCGGCGACAGAGCGCAACGGACGAAACAACAAATTGATAAACAAAATAAACGACACCAGCAAACCAGCTGTGGAGGCTTGATGCAGCATGTGTAAACAAACCCACCAAGCCACCAATGCTGTGGCAGCGGCAGAAATAAACTCGACCACAGGAAAAAAAATGCTGTAAGCCCAAATGGATGCTATGTTTGCCTTTTTCAAATCGCGATTGATAGTTTTGAATTTGCCAAACTCATGATGCTCGGCAGTAAAAATTTGAGTAAGGTGCATACCGCTCAAATGCTCTTGAATAAAGGCGTAGAGGTTAGAAATTTGTGTGCGCTCGGCTTGATAACTTTTGTTTACACTTTCTTTAAAATAGTAGGTAGCGATTAATAAAAGTGGAAAAACGGAAAGTGTAATTAAAGTCAATTGCCAGCTCGAATAGCTCATTACTGCTATCACAGCGATAATGGAAAGCAAATCGGCTAGTACCGAAATAATGCCCTCTGAAAAAACATCGTTGATGGTTTCTACATCCGTAATTGTTCTTGAAACAACTGTGCCTACTGGTGTTTTATCAAAATAATTCAAATTGAAATGCACTGCTTTTTTGAAAATGGCATTGCGCAAATCCATGATAACTTGTTGCCCCAACCAATTGGTTAGAAACATGAAAAAATAACGACTAATAGTTTCGGCAAGCAACATGGCTAACAACACCAAACACATAATGGTGATGCCGTGAAAATCGCTGTGCATCACGTATTTATCAATAGTAACTTGTGTCAACAACGGACGAAATGCACCCAATGCTGCTAACACAATTGCTAAAAAGATGGACGAATAAAAAGTGGTTTGATAAGGTTTTACAAAACGATATAAAAACTGAATGATGTTGCTGTTGCTCAATTTGGATGGCATAGGGCAAAGATAGTGGAACAAATAGATTGATGGGAAAGTTCAGTAATTTTGATTTGTTAGAAGTTTTTCTTCTGTTTGAAAATTCTTACATACTTCTTCGATACTGCCCACCCACTTCATACAAGGCTTTGCTGATTTGTCCTAATGAACAATATTTTACGGTTTCCATTAATTCTGCAAATAGGTTTCCGTTTGCAACAGCAACAACTTTCAAGCGCTTTAATGCTTCAGCACTTTTTGTTGCATTACGTTTTTGAAATGCTTGCACAGCGTTGATTTGAAAATCTTTTTCTTCTGTTGTACTTCTGATTACTTCCGCAGGAATCACTGTTGGTGAGCCTTTTGAGTTCAAGAAAGTATTTACACCTACAATTGGATATTCACCTGTATGTTTTTGATGTTCGTAAAACATTGATTCTTCCTGAATTTTATTACGCTGATACATGCGTTCCATAGCTCCTAATACTCCACCACGTTCTGTAATGCGTTTGAATTCAGTCAATACAGCTTCTTCTACTAAGTCAGTTAATTCTTCAATTAAGAACGAGCCTTGATTTGGGTTTTCATTTTTCGCAGTTCCCAATTCACGATTAATAATCAGCTGTATAGCCATTGCACGGCGAACGCTTTCTTCGGTTGGCGTTGTAATCGCTTCGTCATAAGCATTGGTGTGCAGCGAATTGCAATTATCATAAATCGCATACAAAGCTTGCAATGTTGTACGAATATCATTGAAATCAATTTCCTGCGCATGCAAACTGCGTCCGCTGGTTTGAATATGATATTTCAATTTTTGTGAACGGTCGTTGCCTTTGTATTTCAACTTCATTGCTTTAGCCCAGATTCTACGAGCCACACGACCAATCACTGAATATTCAGGGTCCATTCCATTGCTAAAGAAGAATGAAAGATTTGGTGCAAAATCATCAATGTGCATGCCTCGGCTCAAATAATATTCAACAAAAGTAAAACCATTCGAAAGAGTGAAAGCCAGCTGTGATATAGGATTGGCGCCAGCTTCAGCAATATGATAACCGCTGATTGAAACAGAATAAAAATTACGAACTTTTTGTTCGATGAAATATTGTTGCACATC
>CAIQHW010000488.1 GCA_903871715.1 uncultured bacterium | reverse complement strand
CTATACCATTTGCTGGTTGCATTACCTGGATTGACTGCATATTTCACAGGGCGTTTAGAATTATTTTGTTTGGTCAGTATCAAACCCTGAACTGTATGAGCAATCAAGCCTGCAAACAATACTACTTCCATTATTCTGATAATAATATTGTGACTCATGAAATGAGCGGCAGTATTGAATGATTCGCCACCATCATTTAAAAACAACATAGAATTGACAGAAACGTGAACTACTAAGAAAGAAATTAAAAACAAACCAGTAATACCCATTACTAATTTCTTACCGATGGATGAAGTGAAACTTTTTGATAAACTCATTTAAATGAAAATTAGTTTTTTTGAAGAATGCGCAAATGTAAAATCTACAATCTACTTAACAAAGAACTATTATTAGTTGTTTGAAAAAAAGAAAAAAATTAGTTCATCTTTTCAACAAGAACAACTGCATAAGCAGCCACACCTTCCTCTCTGCCCACAAATCCAAGCTTTTCAGAAGTGGTTGCTTTTATCGAAATATTTTCAACCGAGGTATTTAGAATTGAAGCAATTGCTGTTTGCATAGCTGAAATATGCGGCGCTATCTTTGGTTTTTCTAAAGTCAGCGTACAATCAACATTGCCAATTTTGTAATTATTTTTTTGCATAATCTCATAAACACCTTTCAGCAAAATTTTGCTGTCGATATTCTTAAATTGCTTATCCGTATCAGGAAAATGCTTACCAATATCTCCCACATTCATAGCTCCTAAAATGGCATCACATAATGCATGCAAAATCACGTCAGCATCGCTATGACCTAATGCGCCTTTTGAGTGTTCAATTTTAACACCGCCAAGCCACAACTCTCTGCCTTCGACCATTTGATGCACATCGTATCCAAATCCTATTTTGAAATTCATTGAAAATTATTTAAAAAAATTTTAGAAAAAAAAAAGGAAAATTATTTTCAAAAAAAAAGTTCAACAAACTTTTTTAGTGGGTTGAACTTTTTCTTTTTTTTGTGAAAAATATTTTACATAGTTGCTGGTTTTTCATTTTTTGCATCTGCTTTTAATGCATCAAAATCAAATAACAAACCAAAGCGCAAAGTATTATCTAACGGACTTTTGTTCAACACTGTTTGGCTGTGAAATGCAGGTACTAAATAGGAAAAGTTGATACCAAAAACATTGTATTTTACACCTACTCCAAGCGTTGCATAAAAGCGTCCACCTTTTGTTGGGTCTTCATAAAAAATTCCTGTGCGCACAGCAAATTGTTTATCATACCAATATTCAGCGCCGAAAGAATAATAGATTTCTTTGAATTCTTCTTTAACTCCGCCAGGCGCATCACCAAAGGATTTGATAGCACCTTGTAATGGTGAATATGTTTTCCAAGCCTGTGTAGAATCGGCAGCATTGGGTGTTGGTACTAATAATTTATTGATGTCTAAAGCCAATTCTAAGGTGTTGTATTTATCTAAATCCATTTTTAAAGATGTGCCAATACCAATGTTTGCTGGTAAATAATCCTTCGTAACTGCCGAATGTGTATAGCTCATTTTAGTTCCTAAATTGGAAATATTCAAACCCATAGCCCATAAGCCTTTCATCTCTTGTCCTAATTTTACTTTTTTGTTGTAGTACATGCCCATATCAACAGAAGCACCATTGGCAGCATTGATTTGCACACCATCAACTGAAAAGCCTGATGCTAAATTTGAATAAATATATCGCCCAGTAACCGCTACAGACAAATGTTGCGACAATAATCGAGCATAACCAATATCCCAAGAATATTCTTTCGGGTTATAATTGGATAATGGATTTCCACTCACATCTGTAAACTGAATAGAGCCTAAAGAAAAGTAGCGCAACGAAGTGCAAATAGTTTGATTTTTATCTACCTTTTTATAGAAACTTAAATTGGCTAAATAAATATCACTAATGCCTAAAGCATGCAACCATGGGGTGTAAGTAATTGATGCGCCCATGTCGTTACTAATAAATGCTAATTTCGAAGCGTTCCAATAAGTACTGCTGGCATCAGGCGATAAAGCAATACCTACATCGCCCATAGCCCCCGAGCGAGCATCGGGCGAAATGCGCAAAAATGGCACTGCTGTGTTGATTGTATTGATGTCTGAGGTTTTTAATTTTGTTTGAGCAAATGTTAATTGCAAACTCAAAATGGTTAATAATGTGGCTGATAAAATCTTCTTCACTTTTTTCAATAATTTTTGTGGTTTGGTTTGAAGCGGTAAAAATAGAACAAATTTTTGGGTTTGCTTTATCAAAACTTTTTCAAAGAAATTAGTTTGTTGAGGATATTAACGATGGTTTGTAAATTTTATTTTAAGCCAAGAAATCTTTTTTAGAAATCAAAACAAAAGCAAGTTGTTTTCTTCAACTTGCTTTTGAAAATATAAACCATGAAAAAAATTAGCGAATTAATGTTACATCACCTTGTTTAAAAACTTTTTGCCCAGTGATTTTATCCAGCACCACTGCAGTGTAAACATAAGTTTCAACTGGTTGAGGTTGCCCATTTAATGTACCATCCCAACCAATATTTTTATTGGCACTCCAAACTGCATTTCCAAAACGATTATACACTCTAAAGTCAATTACTTCTGCATTTTCATCTACAATAATATTAAACACATCGTCCAAACCATCGCCGTTTGGCGAAAATGCATTGGGTATTAAAATAGAAGCCGCAGTAGCTTGTTCGCCACCATTGTTAGGCACTTGCGCATTTGCAACAATTGCTACAAAGGAAAGTGCTACAACAAATAATAAAGCAAAAGCAAATTTTTGTGAAGGAAAATTTGGTGTCATTGTTTTCGTTTTTTTTTGTGAAAATGATGACACAAAATAAATGGAAACAAAGGCTTCAAAACATCCGTAAAAACTCGTAATTGTGTAAGATTTGAACTGTATAATGAACTAAAATACACTACAAGGCAAGCGTCGGCGAAAATGATGACCTCGTTCTTTTTCATAAGTGTATTGAACCGAAAACTCAATACCACCTTGGGCTGTAGAATAAGGTGTTAATCCGGAAAGATTAACATCGTAGTTTAAATATACTCTCAAATTATTTTTTGAAAAACCAACCACTGGCATCATGGCATCTTTTAAACGATACATTAATCCAGCATACACATACACCCGAATAAATTTTGAGTCGCTAACATTTTTACCAACTATTACGCTCAAATCAGCTTCAGTAGCGGTTTTTTGATAAGAAAAATAAAATTCGGTAAACAATTCATATTCATAATTAAAACCAAAACTACCTCCTAAGTTTAATACAGGCTTGATTCCTACGCTATTCTCGCTTTGGTAAAATGTTTCGGTTGGGCGATTGATTTGATAAAATGCCAAGCCACTGTGTACAAATTTATTTGGGGCAAGAATTGCTGAAAATTCAACTCCAGCATTAATAGTCGGATAGCTAATTAATGCAGCCTTAAATGGTTCTTTGGCATTTAAAACAGTGTTAAATTGTGTACCATCCCATTGATTGCCCCAATATAGTTTTGTAAAATCAATATGCTTTTGAACATAGCCGCCAGAAAAGCCGAACGACAAAAAATATTTTTCATTTTCATCCAATACTTGATGAAATGCGCCACTGAGCTGTATTTTAGTGGTAGATAAATTTCCATCACCAGCCACATCTTGCGCTAAAAAAATGCCAACACCAGCTTTTTTTATCATCGAATTTCTTTTTTCACCCAATGCAAAATCAACAAAAATAGAACCCGTGTTATAAGCTACTGGGATGCTATTCCATTGATTTTTATAATTAGCGCCAATGCGCCAATCACCATTGAAAAGCCCAGTTTTAGCTGGGTTCAGCGAAATGGGCGATGTAAAAAATTGAGAATAATGAATGTCTTGCGCAAGTAATTTTTGTGCAATAAAAAAAATAAAGAACGCTATGTAAACTATTTTTTTCACCTCGTTTTTTTATCGAACCAATGTTACATTTCCTTTCATCACCTTTTTTTCGCCCGTGATTAATACCGCATTCAATGTCCAAGCATAGGCTTCTATTTCTTGTGGCTTACCTTTGAAAGTGCCGTCCCATCCTTGATTGCGGTCGGTAGTATGAAAAACTAATTCGCCCCAGCGATTATAAATTCTAAAATCCACTTCTTCAATTCCAATTCCGTAAATTCTAAATTCATCATTTTCGCCATCGCCATTTGGCGAAAAAGCATTGGGCACACCAATGTATGGAATTTCATCTACTTGCACCATTTTACAAAGTGTATCACCACAAGCATTTTTTGTTTTTGCTACCAAACAAATCTTGTGAAACCCAAGCGGATGCCAAGATTTCATTAAATCTTGTGTATTGGTTACTAATTGTCCATCTACAAACCATTCATAATTATCGGCGTATAAGCTGGCGTTGATAAATGAAAAAAGCGAATCGGATTTTAAAACTGTTTTGGGTAAAATGTAAAATGAATCTTTCGGCATTTGATACACATGCACAGTTTGAAATGCCGAATCTGAAGTAATGCAATCAGTTGGATTGGTAACTTTTAATGAAACGGTATAATTACCTGCAATACTGTAAGAATGCGGACTTGGAGTTATTAATAACGAATTTGAATTATCCCCAAATTGCCAAAAATAAGTGGTAGCTCCAACACTATTATCTGTCATTACTGCGTTGATTTCAGGCGGAT
>CAIQHW010000487.1 GCA_903871715.1 uncultured bacterium | reverse complement strand
GTCTAAATATTTTGTGCCACTAACTGTTACACCACCCAATTCGTATTGTTGTGGTGTATAATCATCCTTCAAAACCGCTGTGCTATCAGCATTTTGAGCTTTTGTTGAGGGAATAAAAAAACAACTTACCAATAAAATTATTGCTAAAAATTTGTTCCGTTTCAACGCCAATGCTTTGTTTATGTTGGTAATAAATTGTTTCAAAAAATAAATTTGCTTTTGCTTCAACTAAAAAAAATGAAAATTATTGTGTTTGCTCGGCAGCAATTTGTTCGCTGGTTTTGCCAAATCTTCGCTCTCTATTTTGAAAATCGATGATGGCATTTGCCAAATCTTTTTTTCTAAAATCGGGCCACAAAATATCGGTAAAATAAAATTCGGCATAAGCCATTTGCCACAATAAATAATTGCTCAAACGGTGTTCGCCACTGGTTCTTATCATCAATTCGGGGTTTGGAAAACCAGCAGTGTTTAAATTGGCGGTAATGGTTTCGGGCATAATTTCATCCACCTTTATGTTGTTGTTTTTTACATCGGTAGCAATTTTTTTTACCGCTTCGGTTATTTCCCAATAGCTACTATAACTTAATGCTAACACCATATTCAGTCTGGTGTTTTGCTCGGTTTTTTTCATCGTATCTTTCAATTCTTCAGCGCATTTTTCAGGCAACGAATCAATATTACCGATGGCTCTCAACCGAATATTATTTTTATTCAGTGTTTCCAATTCGCCTTTCAAAGTGGTTACCAGCAAACTCATTAACGCATCTACTTCATCTTTTGGACGATTCCAATTTTCAGTGCTGAAAGCATACAACGTAACATATTCAACACCCAACTCAGCGCAGCCTTCTGCCACTTCACGAACCGATTTTACGCCATTTTCATGTCCAAAAATGCGTAAATGTCCTTGCTGTTTTGCCCATCTGCCATTACCATCCATGATAATAGCGATATGACGGGGTAAGCGTTTTAAGTCGATATTATTTTTCCAGTCGCTCAATTTTGTTGCATTTAAAATTAGCCGACAAAGTACGAAGATTTAGCAAAATTTTGGAAGGATAAAGCCTATATTTTTGTTGTTGAATTGGTAAACAAAAAAAATAACTTTGCAAACCTTACAACATTAATTCTTCCGCCAAATCTTTTTCAATCACCAGATTTTGAATAATGAAATCCTGGCGTTGTGGTGTGTTTTTACCCATGTAATATTCCAGCAATTTCGGAATCGTCATTTCAGGATTCATAATGATAGGTTGCAATCGAATATCAGGCCCAATGAAGTTAGCAAACTCTTCGGGCGAAATTTCACCCAAGCCTTTAAATCGAGTAATTTCGGGTTTCCCAGCCAGTTTGTGAATGGCTCGTTGGCGCTCTTCATCGCTGTAACAATAAATCGTTTCTTGTTTATTTCTTACACGGAACAATGGCGTTTCTAAAATATAAACGTGTCCGTTTTTCACCAGGTCAGGAAAAAATTGTAAGAAGAAAGTCATCATCAATAATCGGATGTGC
>CAIQHW010000486.1 GCA_903871715.1 uncultured bacterium | reverse complement strand
AGAAATCAATCAAAGCAAAGAATTGGAATGGTTCGATTACATCGGCACAAAAAAAATTTCGATGAGTAAATCGGTGAAAGATGGTGAGCAATACAAATTAGATGCAGCCGACAAAACCCGATATTATTTAGAGATTTGGAAAGATGATAAAAAGGTGAAATGATTTTTAGAATTACGATTCACAAAACTTTTTGAAAATGAAAAAAATATTTTTCTGTTTACTGCTCATTTCTTTTTCGATGTTGGCTAAAGCGCAAAGCGATTCGAGTTGGCGGTTTAAAAGAAATAATGTTTTTACAGTTGAATTAGGAAGTCCATCAAATATTTATACCGTGAATTATGAGCGATTATTGTGGAATAAAAAACGATTCAAAACATTCATCGAAATTGGTGCGTTTTATTTTCCCGAAGATTTGCCCCAATATTGTGCGCCTATAAATGCGAATCAATTATTTTCCATTACCCACAATTGTCATCTCGAAATAGGCTTGGGCAGTGTGTTTGGCAATTTTCAAAATTTTAATTTCCCATTAAAAAACACAGACCAATTTTATCGTACCAATAATTTATCGTACACACCATTTTCAAAAATTGGTTTGCGATATCAAAACAACAATGAAAAATTTGTTGGCAAAATTGGTGCAATTTTATTTTTAAATCAGAACAGTAATTTTGAAACTTTAGTGCCAGTTGAACCAACTGCATACCCTCCTTATTTTTTATCTCCAAGTTTTTATTTGGCTGTTGGTTTTTCTTTTTGAAGTTTATTTTCCCAAAATCATTTTTCAATTTTATGGCGCAATTTTCATTCGCTGCATTTATATTTACCACCACTTATGCACGAAATTTTTGAAACACTAAAGCAGTTTATCAATCCACAATTCATCATCGATCATGGTGGCATTTGGGTTTTATTGTTCGTTATCTTCGCCGAAACAGGCTTATTTGCTGGCTTTTTCTTACCCGGCGATAGTTTGCTTTTTGTGGCTGGCATTTACAGCGATAAGTTAGCCGAAAATTTTTTACAACAATTTGGATTGAATTTTCAAAACGAATATTGCGATTTGCTGTTGCTCATCGCCTTAATTTTTGCAGCAGGATTTTTAGGAAACATGGTTGGTTTTTGGTTTGGAAAAAAAATTGGACCAACGATGTTTAATTGGAAAGATAGATTTCTTTTTAAGAAAAAATATTTACACGATGCGCATGAATTTTATGAAAAGCATGGTGGCGGAGCAGTAGTGTTTGCAAGGTTTTTGCCCATCATTCGCACCTTTGCACCCATAGTGGCAGGCATTGTGGATATGGACAAAAAGAAATTTACTTTCTTCAATTTTATCGGTTGCATCGCATGGGTAACCAGCATGATTTTAGGCGGACATTATTTGCAAATATTTGTGCTCAATCAATTTCATTTCGATTTAAAATCGCACCTCGAAGTGATTGTAATCGGAATCATTTTTGTAACCACAGCACCTGTGCTTTGGAAATTATTTTTTGGTAAAAGCAAAGCCGCATAAGTTGTTGAAAGCATGAATAATACTGCATCTTCCAGCTCATCTTTACAATTAAAACATTTACTCAACGCTACCATCATTGTAGCAGCGTTGGGCTATTTTGTTGATATCTACGATTTGATTTTATTCAGCATCGTACGCATTCCAAGTTTAAAAACCATTGGCATTTCTGAATTCGATTCGGCAAAATATGGTGGCTGGTTGTTGAATATCCAAATGTTTGGAATGTTGATTGGTGGCTTGTTTTGGGGAATTTTAGGCGATAAAAAAGGACGACTTTCAGTTTTGTTTGGTTCGATATTAATGTATTCGTTGGCAAATATTTTAAATGGCATGGTGAGCACACTGCCACAATACATGGTGCTACGATTCGTTGCTGGCTTTGGTTTAGCAGGCGAATTGGGTGCAGGTATAACTTTGGTGGTAGAGCAAATGAAAAAAGAACATCGTGGTTATGGCACTATGATAGTAGCCACCATCGGTGTTTCGGGGGCTATTTTCGGTGGGTTGTTTGGATATTATTTTGGAAGAATTGGCGAAGGTTGGCGCATTTGTTATTACATCGGTGGCACTATGGGCTTGGCTTTGCTAGTGATGAGAATTGGAATTTTTGAATCGGGTATGTTTCATAAAATGAAAGAACAGACACACATTCAACGTGGCAATTTTTTCATGCTGTTTACCTCTATGAAAAATTTGAAAAAGTATGTGAAATGTATTTTGATTGGCTGGCCTTGTTGGTATGTGATTGGCATTTTAGTTTTCTACTCAAAAGAAATTGCAGCGGCATTGCATGTGCAAGGCGTAATCGTGCCACCGCTTGCTGTGGCTGCATCCTACGCAGGTACAACCTTTGGCGATTTGCTTTGTGGCTTGATTAGTCAATGGTTAAAAAGCCGAACCAAAACTATTTTGATTTACCTGATTGCAACCGTTGTAGCGTTGATTTTTTATTTCAGTTTAAGCAATCTTTCTACCACTGCTTTTTATTGGTTGATTTTTATTGTAGGCGTTGGAGTGGGCTACTGGGCTGTGTTTATCACCATTGCGGCGGAAAGTTTTGGCACAAATATTCGCAGCACAGTTACTACCACAGTGCCCAATTTTGTGAGAGGTTCGCTGATAATTATTTCGGCGATGTACACTTTATCGCAAACGATGTTGAGCAATTTTTTTGAAAATTTATCGCACGAAAAAATAATTATTGATGCTGCCATTATCACAGGAATTATTGTGATGGCACTTTCCTTTTATGCAGTGTTGCGCATGGAAGATACGTTTCACAAGGATTTGAATTATGTGGAAGAACAATAATCTTCGAAAATAACATCGTCTACTATTCATCTTTTCTACATTTTTACGTGCATTAACGGATGCGAAAATGGGTTTCTAAATTTTAATTTTGGCAACCATTTAATAACCACAAATTAATTATGCAAGCAGTAAAAAGAAAACCTCGAAGTTTCGTTCCCGAACAATTAACTATCGAATCATGGGAACAAGTAAAACCATATTTTGATAAACTTTTAAATCGTGAAATTGAATCGAACAAAGATTTGATTTTGTGGTTGCAAAATCGTAGCGAATTAGAATCGGTATTGGATGAAGATGCCCGATGGCGCTACATCCGGCTCACTTGCGATATTAACAATGAGGAAACAAAACAGGCACACGAATTTTTTGTAACACACTTACAACCGCATTTGATTGAGTACAGAGAAAAGCTGAATAAAAAATTTATCAGCAATCCATTTTCAAAAAAATTGGATAAAAACGAATTTGGAACTTTAATTGATGGCATCAACAATTCGTTGAAATTGCATGAAGAAGAAAACATACAATTGCTCACCGAGTTGGAGCTGAAACAGCAGGAGTATCAAGCCATTTCGGGCAATATGACCATTCAATATAAAGGCAATGAATACACGTTGCCGCAGGCCATGAAATTTTTGTATGAGAACGATAGAATCGTTCGCGAAGAGGTTTATCATTTGATGAATCAACGTCGATTGGCGGACAAAAATTTGTTGAACGATTTGTATAGTGCATTGATTCAATTGCGCAACAACATCGCTCTGAAAGCAGGTTTCAGCAATTATCGCGATTATAAATTTACCGAATTAAACAGAAATGATTATTCGCCTTACGACTGTTTTAAATTTCATGAAGCGATAAAAAAAGAAGTATTGCCGCTGTTTGAAATTTTTCTTCGCGATAAAAAAAAGAGCCTAAATATAGATGCACTGAGACCTTGGGACACTGAAGTAATTGAAGGAAATATGCAACCGCTAAAACCATTTACAGATGGTGATGATTTGCTGAACAAAACCGTGGAATGTTTTAGCCGCATAAAACCCTTTTTTGGTGAGTGTTTGCAGGTGATGAAAACGATGGGACATTTAGATTTGGAATCGCGAAAAGGCAAAGCACCGGGTGGTTACAACATGACGATGCCCGAAATTGGTGTGCCATTTATTTTTATGAATGCCGCCAGCAGCTTGAGCGATATGGTTACTATGGTACATGAAGGTGGTCATGCTATTCATTCTTTTTTGAGCAAAGATTTGCAGCTAAAAGAATTTAAAGATGTACCAAGTGAAATTGCAGAAGTGGCAAGTATGAGCATGGAGTTGATTTCGATGGAACATTGGGATGTATTTTTTCCAAACGAAAATGATTTGCGCAATGCCAAAAAACAACAGATAAAACGAGTGATTCAAATTTTGCCTTGGGTGGCTACGATTGATAAATTTCAACATTGGATTTACACCCACCCAAATCACACTTTGGAAGAACGCAAAGCAGAGTGGATGAAAGTGTTTTTTGAATTTTCGCCTGCAGTGCTAGATTTTACTGGGCTTACAGAGTATGTGGCTTATCGTTGGCAATCGCAATTACATTTATTTGAAGTGCCATTTTATTACATCGAATATGCCATTGCACAATTAGGTGCCATAGCCATGTGGAAGCAATACAAAGAAAAAGGCGAAGTGGCAATTGACAATTACATGAAGGCTTTGAGTTTAGGTTACAGCCGCAGCTTACCAGAATTGTATGAAGCAGCAGGAATTAAATTTGATTTTAGTCAAGCATATATAAGTGAGTTGGTGCAATTTCTGAAAAAGGAATACGAGGCATTGAGATAAATGAAAAAGTATTCCACCTTTGTAACTGGCTTGTATGAAGCGTTTGAGTTGTTAACACATAAAGATAAAGCAGCATGCGCAAAGTCATATTTGCGAAATCAATTTGAATTTATTGGATTAAAAAGTGCAGATAGAAGAACAATCTT
>CAIQHW010000485.1 GCA_903871715.1 uncultured bacterium | reverse complement strand
GGGGCGGCGGTGCTTTATAAGCATTACCCCTCAACATTTTTAAACTCCTTTACTATTCATCCTATTTTTTTAAACAATTTTTATTTAACAATTAAATTCAAACTCCCATGAAAAATCAAACATCATTTCAATTGTTGGAAGCAATTAACTTCAATTCAATGGCAACCATTAAAGGTGGCGCTACAATGGATGACGTTAACAATGCGCTCGACAAAGGCTTAATTTCTCAAGACCAATTCCAACAAATCGTTGAAGGAGTAGGTTCTGGAAGCTTAGACCTAAAAACTTTAACAGGAGAATGGTGGGGCGGTGGTGCCTTAAAAGGATAACCCCTCAACATTTTTAAACTCCTTAAAAAATCCTCTTCGTTTTTTCCGAAGGGGATTTTTTCTTATAACTATTGCAATTTAGAGACTTTATTTCATCGCTCTGCATTTTGGAAATTATTCCATTGTTATTTTATTCACTCACAAAAAAATGAGTGTATATTTTTACAAACAACCTGAAAATAAAAAATCCAAAAGACAATGATTTTATCTTTTGGATTTTTTATTTCTGAAACGTATAAAACTATGCTTTTTTCTTTACCAATACTTCGTCAATCATGCCATAAGATTTAGCTTCATCGGCTGTCATCCAATAATCACGGTCGCTGTTTTTTTCTACTTCTTCAAAAGTTTTACCTGAATGATTTGCTATTATCTCGTACAACTCCTTTTTCAACTTTAAAATTTCACGAGCTGTAATTTCAATATCACTAGCTTGACCTTCCGCTCCGCCAAGCGGTTGATGAATCATGATGCGACTGTGTTTCAACGCTGTTCGTTTTTTATTTGCGCCAGCACACAACAACACTGCCGCCATAGAAGCCGCAAGCCCTGTGCAAATAGTTGCCACATCGGGGTTGATGTACTGCATGGTATCATAAATGCCTAAACCTGCGTAAACTGAGCCACCAGGGCTGTTTACATAAATTTGAATATCGCGTTGAGCATCTGTTGATTCTAAAAAAAGCAATTGAGCTTGAATAATATTAGCCACATAATCGTTGATGCCTTCGCCCATAAAAATAATTCGATCCATCATCAATCGGCTGAAAACGTCCATTGTGGCTACATTCATTGGGCGTTCTTCAATAATGTAAGGGGTAAGATTGGTTACCGATTTTTTCATGTAACTATCTATAGTGTTGCCACTCATACCCATGCCGTGCACGGCAAACTTTCTAAATTCTGATTGAATTTTCATTGTTGTTTTGATTTAATTGTTTTTAAAAATCTGTGTAAATAAAGATGTAATTATTGAGTAAATATTTTTTAACGAAATCAATTCATCCACAAAAGCAATGTTCATTTTTCAAAAATGATTCCACTTTTCATTTTACGCCAAAGTGGCGGTAATAAAAACAAACTACTTTTGCAAAAATAATTTTGATAAAAAATGGCTATAAATAAAAAACAAGATTGGGTAAATGTGGGCAGACTTGGTTCTGCCCATAAGTTGCAAGGTGCTATCAAATTACATGTTAATGAAAGTTTGATCATCAAAAAAATGAAATCAATTTTGTGTGGCAAACAACAAAACACAGCTTTGCCATTTCTGGTAACAGCAATAAAACCATTTTCGACCAACGATTTAATTTTGGTTTTAGATGGCATCAATACTCGTGAAGAAGCCCAACAATTAAGTGGTTCAACGATTTGGATAGAATCGAAAAATGTCGAATTAAGCGAACAAATCGTAAGTGAAAAAATGGTAAGCTATGAAATTGTGGATGTAAAAACTGGAAAAATAGGCATCATCAGCGACATTTATTTTTTGCCGTCCCAAACTTTGGCAGTATTTCTATATAATGAAAAAGAAATACTAATTCCATGCAACCAAGAAACGATTGTAAAGATTAATCACACCAAAAAACAATTTTTGGTAAACATGCCTGAAGGCTTGATGGAAGTGTATTTGTGAACAAATTATTTTCCAAACATACCACCCAACATCCCTCCTAATCCTGGTTTTTCACCTTTCAACAAACCATCCACCATGCCTTGAAATGCAGGCGGAACTTTTTCTTTTGCATACTCAATAACGGTGTTTAATGCTTGCTTAGCTTGATCTTCAGTGATACCTGCTTTTTCGGCAATTGCTTTTACTAAATCTTCCATGGCGAACTATTTTTTTGACTGAATAAAACAAAAAACCTCAAACACAAATTGGTTAGTGTTTGAGGTTTTCTTTAGTGATCCCGCTGGGAACACATCAATATCCTGAAACCCCATTCTGTATTGTGTTTAGAGCTTTATGAAAACAAAGGTAACCGATTAGGACACCTTTAATTCTAAACAAAGATACAATGAATCAGAATACTAAACTATCATCTTTTCCACATCAGATTTTTGAAAACCCATGTAGTTACAAAACTCCTCAATGGTTACTAACTGGTGTGATTCTTTACTAAATTCTTTTTTGATTTTACGAATAACATCCCTGCCCCATCGCTCACTTTTGCCTGTGATGGTTTGAATGTCTTTTGGATAAATGCAAACTCTGTTCATGATTTTAAAATAGGTGGTTAATACTTTTTCTATACTTCAACTATACAGTTGATATTGATTTCCTACTGCAAAATTAATGCCTTTTTTTGATGGAATAATATTTCTTCTGTGGCATAATTGGTTGAAATCGGCAAAGGCGGAAAGCCGCATTTGGAAAGGCTTCGCAGTGATTTTACATTTGCATCATGAAACTAAAACATTTTATTCAGTGGACAATTTTATTCAGCATTTTAACCGCCTGTGGATTTGCTCAAACAACTGCAAAAGTGGTAAAAATCACTGATGGCGATACTTACAAGCTGCAAGTGAATGGTAAAATCATCACTGCAAGACTTGCCAATGCGGATGCGCCTGAAAAAACACAAAACTTTGGCATGGCTTCAAAAGATTCAGTTAGCAATTTGTTGTTGAATAAAACTGTTCAAATTGATAGTGTTGGAACAGACCAATACAACAGACAAATCACTTTCATCAAGATTGATAATAAACGTGTAGATAGCATTTTAATCAGCAATGGTTGGGCTTGGCATTACAAGCAATATAACAGCGAAGCGATGCTTGAAAATTGCCAAACAAAAGCCATTGCCAACAAGAAAGGCTTATGGGCTTGTGGTGTGAATGGTGTTTGCCCACCGTGGGTTTTTAGGCATCATAAAACAGCGTACAGATTGCAACATTGCAACGCTTGCAAAAACTAATTTTTTTTAACCAACATAAATTTTAAAACAATGGCACAACAAAAAAGTATCATCAAACTTTCGGGAACTATCGGCGATTTAACATTTTATCAATCGCAAGATGGGCATTTAGTAAAATCAAAAAGTAGCATCCCTGCATCGAAAATTGCAAACGACCCGAACTTTGCAAGAACTCGTGAAAATGGCAGTGAATTTGGTTCTTCGGCACAAGCTGGAAAACTTTTAAGAGATGCTGTGAGAACTTTAATGATGAGTTCGGCAGATAATCGAGCAACATCAAGGGTTACACAAGTAATGACTGTTATCAAAAACTATGACACTACTTCGGTACGTGGGCAAAGAAATGTGGGCTTAGGCATTGCCACACCTGATGGCAAAGCTGCTTTGAAAGGTTTTAATTTCAACATCAATTCGGTGTTGGCTGCCACACTTTACAAACCTTATGCAGTGAACACCACAACTGGTGTGATTTCGATTGCATCATTGATTCCAAATGTGGATGTAGCTTTTCCAAGTGGTGCAACACACTTGACGTTGAAAGGTGCATGGGCAAAAATTGATTTTACTGGAAACACTACCGATGTTGAATTTACAAACCTTTTGAATGTGCCTATTGATGGCACTTCAACTGCTGTAACGCTTACACCTACTGCTGTTCCAACTGGAACAGGTATCAGTTTGTTTTTCTTGGCGATTGATTTTTTCCAAGAAGTAAATGGTATTCAATACACTTTAAAAAATGGTGCTTACAATAGTTTAGCAATTATTGAAGTGGTGTAATTCACTAAAAAGGCTGAAAGAAAAAAGCCCTTCTGGAAAATTCCAGTTGGGCTTTTTTTATTTACAGCCGCTTGATGTAGCGATGGTAAATGTTACGCCTGGCATCAGCAATGAGCAACAAATTTTGTTTGAATTGCTTTTCTAAATCATCGAGTGAACGCAAAGTTTTTATCGTTTTTTGATGTGCTTCAAAATCATTTAAAGCCTGATTAGATTTTTCCAACAAATAGTTTTTGAAATCATCCATCCGCAAAAATGGAATGACCGAACCCACCAAAAAAACTTGAAAGGCTTTTGTTTGCCACAAACCCTTGCACAACTGAAACAGAAATTCCATTTCTTCTTTATTGCGGCTGGTGATGACAAAACTATTTGGGCAAGGCTGCTCTAAAGGCTTTCCGCTGTTTAAGCCTTTGTTCAAAACGAAAAAAGAATGTGGTTGAATTTGATTTTTCGGACTGTAACATTTAACGATAAAACTTTGCATAGTGTAAGCATTTAAAAATTTGCTTCGCCCTGCTTCGCACACATTATTTTTTAAAAGAAAAGAGGAAAAAAACGGTGAAAAAAAAGGAGAAAAGAAAGCAATTTTTGAGGGGCGATGGCAGGGCTGTCAAGGTTTTTAAAAACAAATACGCTTTGCTTTGATTTGGCGAAAGCCACCACTAAAAAAATCAAAGGAAGATTTTTTTTAAAATTCATTTCAACCTTGAAAGCCCAATAGCGTTGGGTTGTGTAGCCCCTATCTTTGCTTTCCTTTTGTCCTTTTTTTTACTGATTTATTTTATTAGAAATTGCCTTTTGTATTTTACTTTTTGCCTTGACGCAAAAAGTAACAAAAAGGTCAAGCCTGTTTGAAAAATGGCTACAAATGCCAGCTCTACTCAAAGCAAAAAACTTGTCAGCCGAAATATTTTCGGAATACACATGAAGTTTGCAGCGGCTGACTTCAAACAGTTTTGCTTTTTATGCCCACGCATTTGGCATTTGCTTAACGCCATTTTTCAAAAGGGCAATTTCTCAAAAACATACTGCCTTTGTGGGCTGATTTGGGGCTACTAAAGCAGAAAAAATAAAGCCTACTAAAATTGAAGCGTTGATGAAAAGCAAATGCAAAACTGACTGAAAGGAAAGTATTGCTTTTGCTGTGCGATGCTGAAGTTGCTGAAATGAATGGATACGAAATGAAGTGAAAGTGTTGAAGTGAAACGAAGCCTGAAACGTAATGAAGAAGCCATGAATGAGGCTGCTGCAAGCATATAGCCTTAATGATTTCATGCTTTATTTTTTACTGCACCATTGAAAGGGTGGAGGGGCGCAAGGCTGTATTTTCATCGGGT
Organism: uncultured bacterium; assembly: GCA_903871715.1. GTDB lineage: Bacteria > Bacteroidota > Bacteroidia > Chitinophagales > CAIODY01 > CAIODY01. Next base: position 1,386 of record CAIQHW010000485.1, on the reverse strand, counting down.
GGGTGCGTTGGCAAAAATGGTTTAAGCGTTGGCTGTGTTTTTGGCTACTTAACATAATGTTCTTATAGGCAAAAAGCTACTATTCATCAGTGTTTCAAAAGATTTTTAGCCTATAAGGCAACATTATGTTTAAGTATGCTTCCGCCAATTTTTCATACTGGCATAAACGAAACGGTGGTGGTGGTTGGAGTGTAGTGTTTTTTGTTTTGGGTGTATGCTTGGCACAGCTCTTTGACTTTTGATTTTTACCATTAAAAACTTTTCAAAAAAAAGCGAAAGGCAATGTGCTGTATTGCGGTGGCACACCCAACACAAAAATAATGACAGTTGAAAATGGCGGCAAAAACACAATAGCGTTGGCTTCCATTTTTTTAGCGTTGGATAGGGTGGGCTATTTTCCCTGATTGTAGCCCTTCTGTCTTTTGGGCTGCATGAAGGGAAAGAGAATGTATTTTAAATTGGCTTTGCCTTTAGTTCCACATTGCATTTCATAAAATCATTGATGGAATTTCCATTCAACCATTCTCTTTCATTTTGTGGTGTAAGAATGATTGGCATTCGTTTTTTGTTGTTGTGAATTTCACTCATCAACTCATTTGCTTGTGTTGTTACGATGGAATAAGTAGTAATCATTTCACCAGTTTCTTTATCCACCCATTCGCTCCAAATGCCAGCAAATGCAAAGGCTTCATCAGTTGGCAAAGTAATTAAGTAAGGTTGTTTTTTCTTTCCTTTTGCATCTAACCATTGCCATTCGGTAAAGCCATCCACAATAACTAAACACCTGTTTTTTACATTGTTTCGGAATGATGGTTTTTCTAAAATCGTTTCGATTTTTGCATTGAGTGTGTAGGCTTGAATTGTTTTATCTTTTGCCCAATTTGGAATTAATCCCCAATTAAACAATTGAATTTTATCGGGTGCAGCATTTGCAATGACTGGTGTTTTTGGATAAGTAAAACCATTGAAATGGTTTGATTGAAAGCCCTCTTTAATTGTGAGCTGTGCATTAAAACGATGTTCTAATGTTTGTGCATCTTTTGACTGTTTGGAATGAAAACACATGTTTAGATTAGTACACCATTTTCAATTTGACTAATCAATTCTAATCTTCTGTTTTTCATTGCTTCTAATGTTTCAAAATATTCATCGTTTGTTTCACAATTTCCACCGTCTTTATCTTCAAACAAAGTTAAAATGAAAGGTGCAATTACTTCTTGCTCATCAATCATTCCATTGTATGTGCAATCAATTTGAAACTCTTTGTTATCAATTACTTTGGAGTAATTGGGCAAAGTGATATTTGCATTGTTGGCAATTTTCCATGTATCATAAGTTGATTCATCAACTTGTTTGAATGCTTCATTTTCTATGATGTAATATTTC
>CAIQHW010000484.1 GCA_903871715.1 uncultured bacterium | reverse complement strand
TTTCAATTTGCCTTTTTTATTTTCTTTAAAAATTCATTATTACCTTTTTAATAATTTCCACAGATTCCAACAACTCCTCAGTTTTTAAGCAGAGTGGGGGAGCGAAGCGAATTTTATCGCCATGAGTGGGCTTTGCCAGCAAACCATTTTCTTTCAATTGCAAACAAATTTGCCAAGCCGTTTCTTCATTCGTCGAATTAATTTCAATGGCATTAAACAACCCTTTGCCCCTTACTTCTTTAATTAATGGATGATGTAAGTTTTGCAATTCGGTTCTAAATATTTTGCCCAATGCTTCGGCATTTTGCGCCATATTTTCTTTTTGCAACACCTCTAATGCAGCCATCGAAACAGCGCATGCCAAAGGGTTTCCGCCATAAGTGCTACCATGTTCGCCAGCTTTAATGTTCAGCATAATGTCATCATCGCACAACACAGCACTCACGGGCAATACACCACCACTTAATGCTTTTCCTAAAATCAACATATCAGGATGCACATTTTCAAAATCGCAAGCCAACATTTTTCCAGTGCGGCATAGTCCTGTTTGAATTTCATCGGCAACAAACAACACATTGGCTGCTTTGCACAAAGCGTAAGATTGACTCAAATAGCCATCAGTAGGCACTATCACACCAGCTTCACCTTGAATGGGCTCTACTAAAAAGCTAGCTACATTTTTATCTTGCAATGCAATTTCTAATGCTTTTAAATCGTTGAAAGGAATTTTGATGTAGTTAGGCATAAATGGGCCAAAGCCCGAAGTGCTTGATGGATCGGTGCTGAAAGAGATTACGCCAGTGGTTCTGCCATGAAAATTATTTTCACAAACAATTATTTTCGCTTCATTTTCTTTCAAGCCTTTTACATCATAAGCCCATCTTCTACAAAGTTTGATAGCTGTTTCAACAGCTTCCACACCAGTGTTCATCGGCAACACTTTATCATAACCAAAAAGTGAAGTAATGTATTGCGCAAATGCGCCTAATTTATTGTTGTAAAAAGCTCGTGAAGTAAGCGTCAATAGCTGGGCTTGGTCTATCAAAGCATCAATGATTTTGGGATGACAATGACCTTGATTTACTGCCGAATAGGCTGCCAAAAAATCGAAATATTTTTTACCTCCCACATCCCACACAAATGCACCTTTACCTTTTTCTAAAACTACTGGCAATGGATGATAATTGTGGGCGTTAAATTGTTGCTCAATAGCAATTAATTCATCTGAAAAAGTTTGTGAAAATATTTGTTCCATAAAAGAAAATTTTTGTAAAAATAAATAAAAAAAACGCACAAAATTTTGCTCTGTGCGTTTTCAAAAAAAGAATTTTAGAGAGCGCTACTTCTTGCCATTCAAGCCTTTCAGCACATCTTGTGCTTGTTTATCATCGGGATCTAACGCTAAAATTTTATTGAAAAAATCTTTTGCTTTTTCGTTGTCTTTTTCTTGCAAATAAGCATAAGCTCCCAAATATCTGTAACACTGAATCACATTGCTTTTGTTTTTTGGGTCATCAATTTTTATCAAGGTTAAATATTTTTCGTAAAAAGGTTTTGCCAACCCTAATGCAGATGAGGTATCAATTTGGGCATTGCATTGTGCTCTGCCTAACCATCCGCTTGGGTTTGTGGGTACAAGTTGCGTAACTTTTGCATTAGCTGAATCTGCTAATTTCCATTTAGATTGATAATAATAACTTCGTGCGGCATAAAAATAAGAAGTTACATTGGGCGTAAATCCTTTTGCAGTAAGGATTTCATAAGCATCGGTATAAGTGCTGTATTTTTTTTGTTTAAAATAAATACCCAAAATATCATTATTAAAATCAACTGTTTTATCAGTTTCCATTGCTTTTTTCATCGTTAAAATGGCTAACGAATCTTTACCATTTTTGCTTAAAGCTTTGGCATAATTAGAATAATCGGTGGGGATAATTTCAGCGGCTGGTACTTTCTGAAAGTATTGCTGAAAATGGGTTTCAGCATCATTCATCTTGTCTTGTTTGGTATAAGAATAAGCCAACAAACGATACATGATGAAGTTGTTGGGCTGCATTTGCAACACTTCGTTGATAGATTTTATAGCATCATCATAGCGTTCATTTTTGTACAAAATTTTTGCGTTTCTGATTTTTGTTTCAATGGTTTGGTCGGCAAATTTTAAGTATTCATCAAACTCGGTTTTTGCTTTATCAAATTTTCCAGCCATAAAATAAAGGTCAGATAATTCGCGATGTGCAGGCGGAAAATTGGGTTCAATTGCCAGCGCATTGTTGAAGTCTTTTATCGCTTCATCATAATTTTTTGCTCTCACATAAATTTCGCCAATCTTTACCAAAGCCGCTACACGATTGGGGTCGTTGCTCACTGCACTTTCATAATTCGTAACTGCATTACCACCATCATTTTTGTAAATGTAAGCATCGCCTAAAGCTTCATACAACGCTGCACTTTTATCATTCACTTCTTTTTTCTTCGTCAATAAATCAATCGCTGCATCGGGCATGCCGTTTTTTTCCGAACCGATGTAAGCCTGCGCCACCAATACCGCAGTTAAAATATCTTTGCTGCTGGCAATGTCTAAAGCCTTGTTAAAATTTTTGATGGCATCATCTTTTTTGCCAGCATTCAACAAACATTTTCCAACCCCAATCATGTTGGGTAATGAACGTGGATTCAACGCTAAACCTGCATCATACATGGTTTTGGCAGAATCAAATTGTTCGTTGGCATACAATGCTTCGCCAAAATTGAAATAGTTTTTTGGCTCTTTATTATCGCTTTGCAAAATGCTTCTAAAAATATTTTTGGCAGAAGTAAAATTTTCTGCTCT
>CAIQHW010000483.1 GCA_903871715.1 uncultured bacterium | reverse complement strand
TGAACCGTTTGCATGGAATCAAACCATGGTGAGCCAACAAAAAGCAATTTGTTCTCCTTCTCAAAAAATTCAAACTGCCCACGAAGTATAATATCCTTATCAATTTTAGATTCAATAGCAATAAGTGAGTTAGAATGCTTTACTAATTCACAAAATGAGAAGTCTTGTAGTTTAGGTCGTTTAACTTCAAAGACATCGAAAAAAAATTGGTCTTGTTTAGCAACATTAAGCTTTTGCAAAGATTTCCCAACAGTATCAATTTTTAATTCAGAATCTATTAAAATATAGAATGGAAAAAAATGATTGAACTGCTCATTGCTAAAAGTAAATTTGCCAGTCTGCATTTTGTTATAGCCAGGTTATTCTGAATATTTCATGTGTACTTCCTTCGTTGCGATTTTGCAAAAGCTCAATTTTGATTTCGGTATTAAACATTTTACCTAAGCCTTGCAATAAGCCTCTTACGAATTCTTGCAATCCTTCCCTTTTTGAAAAGTAATGCAAGTTTAAACCATTTTCTGTAACATCAGAAACTTTAAATTCAGGTGGTGTAAGTTTTGGATAAATCAACATCACTCGATTATGAAACTCAGGCAGATTCAATAAAAACTCTTTTAAATTATCTCCACCCGATTCCATTAATCCCGGATATTTTTCCTGTGTTGTTTTTATTACCCACCATTCGCCAAATGCAGTAAGCACTTCACCAACACTCATATTCAAAACTTCAGCAGCGGTGATAGCTAATTGATAGGTTATTGCATCGTCGTATGGTTCGTTGCTGATAAAAAAGTCAACTTCTACGCCACTTTTCAATAAAATTTCTTCCCATTTTTCCTGACCAAAATTGGTGGTTACCAAATCAACAATAGCTTTATTTACAATTCCGTACATATTTTATCAGTTAAGTTTTTCGTTCGTTTTTAAATACTTTTCTACTATTTCAAAAGCAATATGGTTGAGAACTATCTGAATAAATACAGATGAGTTTTTTACTTCTTCATTAAACTTCACTTCATTATTAAGCCCCATAAAAAACTGCAAGGGGGCATCAAGTTTAATGATTTTCAAACTTTTTAATGTAGGGCTGATTTTATGAATGATGAATTTCAATTTAATAATATCTTCTTCTTTTACAGCATCTGCAATTTCGGCTATGCTTTTCAATAATTCATCCGTTAAAATCCTTAAAGTTTTAAGTTTGAAAAATTCATTATGATTAGCAATTTCATCCAAATAATCTAAACTGAAAATTGGTTCAGTTGGGCTATTCGCATTATTTCTAAAATCAGTTGCTGTTACTTTTGCAATAACTATTTTTAAATCTTCTGGTTTAAAAGGTTTAGTTAAATAATCATCAAAACCCATTTGCAAACATTTGTCTTTTTCTTCGCTTGATGCATTGGCTGTTAAAGCAATGATTGGTGTTTTGATTTTGAAAGCACGAATTAATTCTAATGCTTCATAACCATTCATTACCGGCATCTGAATATCCATCAGAATCACATCATAATCCAGTGAAACAATTTTCATTAAAGCCTCTAAACCATTTTTTGCTTCGCTGGCAATGCACTTAAAATTAGTCGATAATCTGTTTGCCAACAACCGGTTAAATTCGTAATCATCTACGATTAATACTCGTTTGCCGCTAATATCAATTTCATCTATGTTAATCTTTAATTTTTCTACGTCATCAGCAGTTGCAATTTGCATCGGGATATTGATGGTGACAGTTGAACCATGATTCTTTCGACTGTTTAATTGCAAGCTACCACCCAATAAAATTGATAATTTATTAGAGATACTTAAACCTAATCCTGTTCCACCAAATTTTTTGGCAGTGTTAGCATATTCCTGACTAAACACTTCAAAAATCTTTTTCAGGTTTTCTTCTTCTATGCCAATGCCTGTATCTGTAATTTGAAAAATTATTTCAGCGCTTTTATCATCAATTGGCTTAGCATCTACATGCAATGCAATTCCACCTCTATTGGTAAATTTAATTGCGTTACCAATGATGTTTATTAAAATTTGGTTTAGCCTAAAATGGTCAGTGATTAAATAAGGTGGAGCATTTTTGCTTACTTGAACATCGAATTCAAGTCCTTTTTCT
>CAIQHW010000482.1 GCA_903871715.1 uncultured bacterium | reverse complement strand
TTCCCTACACGACGTCTTCCGATCTGGGCGATTTGCTGAAAGGCATCAGTTTGTTTGATATTTATCGTGATAAAAAAATTGGCGAAGACAAAAAGAGTTACGCCATCAGCCTGACTTTGCAAGATGAAGGCAAAACTTTAACCGATGATAAATTGGAGAAAATGATGAGTAAACTCATCACTCAACTCGAAACGCAGTTGGGAGTGGAGATTAGGAAATCATAAGCTTATGGATACCCAAAAAAACGACTATAAAGCAATTTTACTTCAAATTGAATTGTTTCATGAAATAGGTTGTGTTTCTGAAAAAGTTATTAAATCATCTAATAATTGGAAGCACATTGTTTTATCAAAGTTGTTTTATGACAGCAATAATTTAGTTCAAACTATTTTGTCTAATTGCAAGCATTCAAAATATTCTTCAAAATATTCAGTATATGAACCTTTAATCACAGGAGCTTTGGGTAGAATTCTTCAGGATATTTATACTAAAGTCATCTACTTGAAAACTAATAAATATTCTTCTGATGAGATGCAAAATTGTTGGTCTTATCAAATAATAAACAGGCAACTTGAGTTAATAAAATTTGAAAATGTAATTGGAAATGAACAGGCAGTATTAAAATTACAAGAAGAAATGAAACTCCTAAAGCCTCTGATTAAGAATTACCAAATTGATGAGAAGGTTAAAAACAAAATACTTGAAGGCAGAGAAGAGAAAATGTTGTCTACATCGGAGCTAAGTCAAATATACAATTTCAATTCAGTAAAATTCAACAACTACTTTATCTACTTCTCCCAATTTTCACACTCATCTGCATTTTCGACATCTTTTTACATAAACAATGACCAAGAATATTATTATACTTTTTCGGCATTCCTTCAACGAATTGGCGATTGGTATGTCGGAATTCTTTGTGAAGCATTTGATTTCTTCAAATGGGATAGCTCTGTAGTAGAAAACTATGACCAATTGCAAAATGCCTATTTAGAATTAAAGAAAAAAAGATGGACTTAATCACTTCCCCAACATCCTCTCATTAAAATTTTTGGATTGATTTTTAGGAATGGATAATGACTTGAACTGCTCATTGGATAAAGCTTTCGCCAGCAACACCATTTGCCCCACATGATACGCATAATGCATCATCTGCCTGTGAATGGCATCCATCACGGTGTGTTTTTCATTTCGGATAGTGATGATTTTTTGCAAATCATTTTCGTTTAAACTTTTCAAAGTATCGAACAAACAAGCCCAACCGGCTTCCCATTTTTCCAGCAATTCAGTTTTGGTTTTTATCACTGCTTCAAATTCAGCATCCCGTTGTCGCCAATCTTTTTCGCCATCGGTGGTTAAAAAATCTGTCCAACGAGAAAGCATATTGCCGTGCAGATGTTGCACTAACATGGCTATGCTATTGCTTTCGGAGCTGATGCAAACAAACAATTGTTCTTCATTAATTTGATGAATGGCTTTTTCAGCCAGCAATTTATATTGTTCAAATCGGGCAATGGCGGAGGGAAGAAATTGGTTGAGCATCTTTGTTTTTGCACGAAAATAAAAAATCCTTTAGGAAACTTTGCAAATGAAAAAAGTTTCCATAGTTTTGTCGCCGATTTAAAAATGATAGACGACACCAAACATAAAATTCTTCACTCATCGTATCAGCTCTTTCACAAGCTGGGCATACGTTCTATCACGATGGACGACATTGCCCGTGAATTGGGAATGAGTAAAAAAACTTTGTACCAGCATTTTTCAGATAAAGATGAAATTGTGAAAGAGGCAATTAAAATTCACATTAGCATCATTCAAAAAACAATGATGGATGTGAAAAAAGAGGCGAAAGATGCAGTGCATGAAATCATGACTACTAGCGAACGGATGTGTGAATTCATCAGAGGTATGAATCCTGCGGCGTTTAACGACATGAAAAAATATTATCCGGAAGCAATGAAAATTTTTCAAGAACATCAGCAGACTTTTTTTGTTAAGATTCTCACTGATAATTTGAAATGGGGTATTAAAGAAGGTTTGTATCGTGATGATATTGATTTGGAATTAACGGCTTACAAAAGAATGCATGAGGTGGAAATGGGCTGTAGCAGCGACTTTTTCCCGATTAAAAAATTCAACATTGAATACATCCAAGTGAATTTACTCGACCAGTTTTTGCACGGTGTATGCACTTTGAAAGGACACAAATTGATTAACAAGTATAAAAAGATAGACGAGAATTAGGCAATTAAATAATTAGCCGATTAGCCAATGTAGAACAAAATGAAATCAAAAAAATGAAATTGATGAACACAAAAAAAATGATTGTTTTCTTAATTGCAATTTGCAATTTACAATTTACAATTTCGGCTCAAGCTCAATCCACATTCACTTTGCAGCAAGCAGTTGATTATGCGATGAAGAACTCTTCAACCATTAAAAATGCAAAATTGGATGAGCAAATCACTCAATACAAAATCAAAGAATTTAGAGGAATTGGTTTGCCACAAATAAAAGGCTCGGCGCAAATTGTAGATAATTTTGCCAAACAAACTTTTGTTTTTCCTACAGCAAATGGGCCACAGGTTATTCAAGTAGGTTCTGTATTCGCAACACAGGCTGGACTTTCAGGTAGTTGGTTGTTGGCTGATGCCTCTTATTTTTTAGGATTGAAAGCGCAAATGGAAGTTTCAAAGTTATTGAGCTATAGTACACAACGAAGCAAAATTGATATTGCAGAACAAGTTTCAAAGGCCTATTACAATGTATTGGTC
>CAIQHW010000481.1 GCA_903871715.1 uncultured bacterium | reverse complement strand
CCACTTTTGCCATAAAAATTTTTAAGTAAGAAAAACAAAAGTAGTGGAAATGAGGGAAAGAAAATTTTTTTGCTACAAACAAAATATCATTGCCATGCTAAGATTTAAAAACTCTTTGCAGTGATTATAAAACAAGCCATTTTTAATTTATTCTTAATGCTCTAATTACATTTTAGTAACAATACATTTCCAACTTTGCAAAAACTAAAATGAATTTTAAAAGAGAACTGGAAGTAGTTGTAATAAGCGATGTACATTTAGGAACTTATGGCTGCCATGCCAAAGAATTGCTTCACTATTTGAAATCAATTCGCCCTCACACACTTATTCTTAACGGAGATATTATTGACATTTGGAATTTTCGCAAAAGTTATTTTCCTACTTCACATATGGATGTGCTTCGTCGGATAATGAAAATGGCAAGCAAAGGAACAAAGGTGGTTTACATTACTGGAAATCATGATGACATGCTGCGCAAGTACACCGATTTGCAAATGGGCAATCTGCAAATTGTCGACAAGTATTTTTTAGAAATAGACAAAAAAAAGGCTTGGATTTTTCATGGTGATGTGTTTGATAACACCACAAAAGGTTCGGCAAAGCTGCTGGCAAAGCTAGGTGGCAAAGGGTATGATTGGTTGATATTAATCAACAGGATGATAAATTGGATGATGGAAAAGATGGGAAGAGAAAAAGTGAGTTTTTCGAAAAGAGTGAAAGACAGTGTAAAAAAAGCGGTGTCATGGATTAATAACTTTGAAACCACTGCTGCTGAATTAGCCATCGAAAAGAAATATGACTTTGTGATTTGTGGTCATATTCATAAACCGCAAAACAGAATTATTACAACCAACGAAGGAAGTGTGCAATATTTGAATAGCGGTGATTGGGTCGAAAATCTTACTTCGCTTGAGTTTAATGAAGGCGAATGGAAAGTGTATCAATACGATGTTAATAAAATGGATGATTCTATTACCGAAAAGGAAGAAGATAATGAAGCTGATTTTTTAACAAAAATTTTAGCATCGTAAAAAATTAATTTAAAAAAACAAACTCGATGAAAATATTTTATGCCGTGCAAGCCACAGGCAACGGGCATTTGAGCCGTGCTACACAATTGTATCCTTATTTGAAAAAATATGGAGAAGTTGATTTTTTTATTAGTGGTAGCAATTCAAATTTAGATTATCCATTTCCAGTAAAATACCGCAGCGATGGATGGAGCTTGCATTACAGCAAATGCGGTGGATTAAACTATTGGGATATTGTGAAAAATACAAAACCTGCCAATCTTTATAAAGATGCATCAGCATTGCCTTTGAAGCAATATGATGTGGTGATAAATGATTTTGATTTTATTACTTCTATCGGTTGCAAAATGCAAAAAGTGCCTTCGGTGCAATTAGGGCATCAAGCAAGTTTTCAATCTGATTTAACACCTCGACCAACTAAGAAAAATTATTTGGGCGAAATGATTTTAAAGCATTATGCTAAAGCCACACAACACATAGGTTTGCATTTTCAACCTTACGATAATTTTATTTTCCCTCCAGTGGTAAAACAAGAATTGATGAATCAAGAAGTGTTGGATTTAAACCATGTAACTGTTTACCTGCCTTCATTTCAACAACATTGCTTACACGAAACTTTTAGAAAACTAAAGGATATTCCGTTTCATTGGTTTTTAAATGGTGTTGAAAAACCTTATTCGGAAAACAACATTACTTATTATCCAGTGAATCAAAATATGTTTAATAAAAGTTTGCTTACTTGCCATGGATTGATTACTGGTGGAGGCTTTGAAACACCTTCCGAAGCATTATTTTTAGGCAAACGATTGATGAGTATTCCTATTCGCAATCATTACGAACAACAATGTAATGCAGCGGCGTTGCAGCAAATGGGCATTTGTGTGTTAGAAGATGCTGATGAAAATTTTGCAAAAAATATCGAAACATGGTATTTAGCAAATCCGCCAAAAGCTGCCGTGAAGGCAAACAATATTGAAACTACATTAGAATATTTGTTTGATACTTTTCCTTACAATCAGAAAGAAGAAATGCCCGAATTAGCCTTGTTTGTTTAGGGGTTAAAAAATGAGGAGGTAGTTTTTATTGCCAATTGTAATAATGCAACTCACGTTCAGAAGTGCCATCGCTGTATAAATTCATCACAGCAAAAGCAGGCGCAAACTCTTTATAGTTGCCTTCCCACCAGCTTCCGCAAACAGCACCATTGCAATAATAATTGATACCGAGGTATTCTAATTGGTCTACCAAATGGATGTGTCCACTTAAACAAGTTTTCACATTTGGATATTGATAGAAAAGATTTTTCAAAAAAGTTGCATCGCTGTGCATACAATTATCGCTCACATTCATCTTGTTATGATGCGCCGTGCTGCCATCAAAAAATGAGCAAATACTTAAAATAGGAATGTGCGATACCACACAAACATATTGATTGGTGGAGGTACTCAATTCATTTTTCAACCAATCCATTTGTGCTTCATCCAACTTCGCAACATAGCCTGGAATGGTATTTCGAGGATGGATGCTATCTAACACAATAATTTTCCAGTTGCCTTTGTTGAGGGAGTAATAAGATTGATTTAAACCCAGTTCATCTTTTGCCCAATTCTTTCCTTTATCGTTAGTAATGGATGGTGTAAGCCAGCCAAACACATCATGATTGCCAATACAATGATAAATGGGCAAACTGTTTTCATTGTTCAAAATGGTGTGAAATGAATGCCATTGTTTTTTTACCAGCTCTTTTGTTGCCAACACCGAATTCATAATAGCATCACCACCGTTGATAATAAAATCAGGTTTATCTTTTAAATCATTCACCGCATGTAATGCTTTGCTGAAGCCAGTTTCAGAAATTAATTCGGGTTTTACATGAATATCGGTTAAATGAGCAACACGTAAAATTCTTTTTCGTTGAGGTGCTAAAAGTGGTGCGGTGGCAGCAATTGCTTTTTCAGCAAATAAATTTTGAAGTAGTAAACTTCCAGCTCCAATAAAAGCAGATTGTTTTAAAAAGCCTCGGCGTGATGATTTCATTTGGAATATTTAAAGAATTACAAAATCAATTTAGTCGGGTGGAGTAGTTGACTTTTATAATTCTTCTTTTTCTAAATTTCGCCGCAAAGAACGAGAGCAAAGATGAACACAATGTTCTCGATTTGTTATTCACAAATGAAATGTGTTTGAACAAATTGTGAACTGCTATTTATCATTCCCTTAACATCGCCTTTCTAACTTTGTGTTTCATTATTTCATTTCAATTTTATGCGTCAACACTTTTCAATTTTGGTTCTTTATTTTATTTTTTCAACCACAGTTTTTGCACAAACAAAACCAGAAAAAAATATTTCAAAAACTGTTGCATTGCCCAATGGATGGGCGATTACAGCCATAGGTAATAGTTTGCCATTAGGCGATTTGCCATTGAATATGGTAGTAAGCAATTCAAAGAGAATGATTGCAGTAACCAACAATGGGCAGAGTGTGCAAAGCTTGCAATTGATTGATGTTGCTAATGAAAAAGTGTTGGACAATTTAGTCATTCCAAAATCATTTTATGGGTTAAAAATTTCGGCTGATGATAAGTTTTTGTTTGCATCTGGTGGCAATGATAATCGCATTTTGAAATACAGCATCATTCAAAATCATTTGCAATTGGTTGATTCATTTTATTTGGGCAAAGCCATGAAAGAAAAAATTTCACCAGCAGGAATTGATTTAGATGAATCGAAAAACTTACTGTTTGTGGTTACTAAAGAAAGCAATTCGTTGTACGTTATTCATTTAAAAACAAAAAAGATAGTGCAGCAAATTCCCTTGCCCGATGCGGCGTACAGTTGTTTGTTATCAAAAAATAAAAAGCAGTTGTACATCTCGTGTTGGGGTTGCGATAAAGTGTTGGTGTATGATATTTCGGAACAAAGAATTGTTTCAGAAATAAAAGTGGGCGATAATCCGAACGAATTGTTGATGACCAAAAATGGTAAGTATTTGTTTGTAAGTAACGCTAATGATAATTCAGTATCGGTGATTGATTTAAAAACAAATTTAGTGATAGAAACTTTGAATGCTGCTTTATTTCCTGATGCGCCAAGTGGCTCAACCACTAATGGTTTGGCGTTGAGCAGCGATGAAAAAACTTTGTTTGTTGCCAATGCTGATAATAATTGTTTGGCGGTGTTTGATGTGAGTGAAAAGGGCAGCTGCAAAGGCAAAGGCTTCATTCCAACTGGTTGGTATCCGACCAATGTGAAAGTGATTGATGATAAAATTTGGGTGTGTAATGGCAAAGGTTTTTCATCCAAAGCAAATCCGCATGGACCAAATCCAATTAACAAAAAACAAAAAGCTGCTTATCAAAAATCGGATATTGAAAAGCCGCAAGAAGTTGAATACATCGGCGGTTTGTTCAAAGGAACGATGAGTATTTTTTCTGTGCCAAATGAAAAGGAATTGAGTGAATATTCAAAAATGGTGTATGCCAATTCACCTTATACCAAACAAAAAGAAATGCTGGCAAGCGGCAATGGAAGCCCAATTCCGAACAGAGTTGGAAATTCTTCACCGATAAAATATGTGTTCTACATCCTCAAGGAAAACAGAACTTACGACCAAGTTTTAGGTGATGTAAAAGAAGGTAATGGCGACACTTCATTGGTTTTATTTGGCAAACATTATACGCCTAATCAACATGCTTTAGCGCATCAATTTGTGTTGCTAGACAATTTTTATGTAGATGGCGAAGTGAGTGCTGATGGGCACAATTGGAGCATGGGTGCTTATGCTACAGATTATTTAGAAAAGACTTGGCCTACCTCTTATGGTGGCAGAGGCGGCAGTTATGATGCCGAAGGCAATCGTGAAATTGCCAACAACAAAGGTGGTTTTATTTGGGATTTTTGTAGCCGACAAAAAGTTAGTTATCGCACTTATGGCGAATTTGCCGACAATTTCAAGCCCAATATACATGTTTTAAAAAATCACCTTTGCAACTATTACACAGGCTGGAATCCAGCAGTGGCAGACACTACAAGATTTCAAGAATGGAAAAAGGATTTTGATTCGTTGTTGGCCATTCATCAAGTGCCGCAATTTAATTCGCTTCGATTTCCAAACGACCACACCGAAGGTTTGCGAAAAAATGCACCTACACCTTTTGCATATGTGGCTGATAATGATTTAGCAACGGGCTTGTTTGTTGATTATTTAAGTCATAGTAGCATTTGGAATGAAAGCGTTGTTTTCATTTTAGAAGATGATGCACAAAATGGTCCTGACCACATAGATGCCCATCGTTCGCCAGCTTACGTGGCTGGTGGCAAAGTGAAAACAAATTTTGTTGACCATACCATGTATTCCACTTCTTCAGTTTTAAGAACAATGGAATTAATTTTAGGAATGCCACCGATGACGCAATATGATGCAGCGGCAGAGCCAATGTGGCGATGTTTCACTGATAGTGTTTTTCATGTGCCATTTCAATCGGTGCCATGCGAAATTGATTTACACGAAAAAAATATTGCCATGAACGAATGGCAAAAACGTTCTGAATTATTTGATTTTAAAGGCGAAGACCGTGTGCCAGATTTAGAATTGAATAAAGTATTGTGGTATGGTTTGAAGGGCGAATCAAAGCTACTTCCATCGCCTGTTAGAGCTGCTTTTGTGAAATGGGAAAATAAAAAAGATGATGATTAATAAGTAAAACGGTTGGTGCTTTAATTAAAAGTATCAAAATTCAAACAACTTACAATTCATTATTAAACTGGATAGAATTCATTCATTATTATTTTGAGCCCTGCAATGTTTGGAATGAATTAGAACCTCATAGCCAAATAGTTTTAAATGGGAATCGTGAAATTGAATATGACATCTAAAATTTTTGAGTAAAGAAATCCTGACTCTTAAATCATTAAGAGTTAGTGAAAGCGATATTAGCTAAACACATGTTTTTTATTAACTCCTTTTACTTTATGCTATTGGTTATCTTTGCTGCAAACATGGCTAATACAGCAATGGCTGCAATAACCAACATGGCAATAACAGAAATGAATTTTTGTTGCATAATTTTAATTCGATTTTATGAGCACAAATTTCAATTCTTTATGTGAAATGAATATTACCTGTAAATTATTTCTTAGTAAATCATTCTTTTTCTTTTTATTTATTCTGTAGTTAACTATTTGGTAATGTTGTAAAGACAACTTTGCTAAAACTTTATTGAAGTATTCTTGAAAATTTAATTCCTCAAAAGATGTTATCTAAGAAAAAAATTTTAATTGCTGATGACGAAAAAGATATTGTTGAATTTCTGCAATATACTTTTGAAAATGTAGGTTTTGAAGTAGTTGCTTGCAAAGATGGTATTCAAGCGTTAAAGCAAGCCAAGTTGCATCATCCTGATATTATTTTATTAGACATCATGATGCCAAACTTAGAGGGCACAAGTGTTTGCGAACAGTTGCGCAAAATGGATGAATTTAAAAACACACCAATTGTTTTTTTAACAGCACGAACAAGTGAAGAAACTGAAGTAAATGCATTTGAAATTGGTGCTGATGATTTTATTGCCAAACCTATAAAACCAAAAGCCTTAGTTTCAAGAATACGTAAATTAATGATGTCGAAAAATGGTAAGCATGAAATGCTTGTCGACCACAGATTAACCCAAATAAATGATGCTGAAATTAACCACGAAACTTATACTTTATACTATAAAGGAAATCCTATCGAGCTTGCACGTAAAGAGTTTCAGTTGGTTGATATGTTGGCATCAAAACCAGGAAAAGTATTTACTCGAAAACAAATTTTCGATAAAATCTGGGGACAAAATTTAGCAATGGGCGATAGAACAATTGATGTGCATGTAAGAAAAATAAGAGTAAAAACTTCGGATGATTTTATAAAAACAGTAAAAGGTGTTGGGTTTAAAATTGAAGCATAAATTTATTAGGTAGTAAATAGATTTCGGTCGTCAGTAACTACAAATAAACGAATAAAAAAAAGAAGTTTGAATTTCAAACTTCCTTTTTTGTAGTGAAAAATTTTAAGAAAATTATTGTTTCACAAATTTTGCAGTGTGCTTAAAACCTTTTTCATCAGTGGCTTGCAAAAAATAAATCCCCTTTTGCAATGATGAAACATCCACAGAAGTAGGAGTATTAAATGATGAGTTATAAACTGTCATTAATTGACCTAATATGTTTTCAATCTCAATTTTTTCAATTCGTAATTCATAATTTGTAATTCTTAATTCGCTGCTAGCTGGATTTGGATAAATGGTTAATTGCTCATTGTTATTTGCTAATTGCTCAATTCCTGTTGCACTTTTCGTTGTAAAATTATTTTGTGCTGTAAAACTGCTCACATTTCCACCACCACAATTGCTTTGTATTTGATAAGCATAAACTGTTGAAGGTTTTAAACCGCTGATAACAATGGAGGTATAGCCTGTCGTAGCACTCGACCAAGATGAAGCAGATGATGATTTGTATTCCACATTATAATTGGTTGCATTGCCCACCCCTTGCCAATTTATTTTAGCAGAAGTGGAAGTAATATTTGTAACATTGATTAAACTATTTGGGGCATCGCAATTGTTGGTGGCTAAAGTTACAAATGGCAAAGTTGCAGAAAAACTACTGATATTGCCACTTCCACAGTTTGATTGCACCATGAATTCATAATTGGTGTTGGGTGTTAAACCAGTTAATGAATAAGAGTTAGTAGCACAAGAAATCGCAGTCCAAGTGCCAGTTCCAGTTTGTTGATACGATAAATTGTAGTTTAAAATGCCACCCACAAGTGCCCAGTTTAATTGAGCAGAAGTGGTTGTAATGCTTGATGCAGAAAGGCTTTGCGGCACACCACAAGTAATAATGCTTGCCAAGGTGAAGAAAGAAATTGGCGATGAATAGTTGCTCAAATTGCCACTACCACAATTTACTTGCACTTGAAAATCATAACTGGTTGCAGGTGTTAAACCTGTTAAGGAATAAGTATTGGTGGCACTTACAACGGTTGTCCATGTGGAGCCCGATGATAATTTATATTGCACATTGTAGCTTATTGCGCTGCTCACATTTGCCCAATTTAATTGTGCTGATGTACTTGTAATGCTTGATGCAGAAAGGGTTGTAGGTACGTTGCAAACTGGTGGTGCTGTTGTGGTGAAAGAATCGAGTGAAGAATAACTACTCAAATTTCCACCACCGCAATTGCTTTGAATTTGGAAATAATATTTTGTTGAAGCAGCTAAACCGCTTAATGCGTAGGTGTTTGTAGCACTTACTACTGTTGAGAAACTTCCTGCTGAAAATATTTTGTATTGCACATTGTAGCTTGTTGCGCTTGCAACATTGTTCCAATTTAATTGTGCTGAATTAGATGTAATGGCTGTTGAACTTAAGCCAGTTGGGGCATTGCAAGGTGGAATTAAAGTGGTGAAAGAATCAAGCACCGAATAATTACTCAAATTTCCACTTCCACAATTGCACTGAATTTGAAAATAATATTTTGTATTAGCCACCAAACCGCTTAGTGCATAAGAGTTTGTTGCACTTACTACTGTAGTGAAACTTCCGGCGTTGTAAATTTTGTATTGTACATTGTAATTGGTTGCACCACTAACTGTATTCCAATTTAAAGTAGCTGATGTAGTAGTGATAGTAGTAGCTGAAAGATTTGTCGGAATACCACACGGTGTAAGAGTTGTAAACGAATCAAGGGTTGAATAACTACTTAAATTTCCACTTCCGCAATTGCTTTGAATTTGAAAATAGTATTTGGTGGATGGTGTTAAACCAGTTAAGGGATAAGAGTTTGTGGCACTTACCACGGTTGTGAAACTTCCAGCCGAAAATATTTTGTATTGCACATTATAAGAGGTTGCGCTGCTTACATTTGTCCAATTTAATGTAGCCGAAGTTGGAGTGATGGAAGTAGCTGAAAGTCCGCTTGGGATGCTGCATACAGGAAATGGTGTGGTGAAAGACTGCACCGAAGAATAATTGCTATTTTGCAAATTGTTGCAATTGGTTTCAATTTTTACTTGATAAGTTGCGTTGGAATTTAAGCCAGATAATGTGTAGGAATTTGTTGTACTATTAACTGTTGTCCAAGTGCCACTTGATGATAGTTTGTATTGAATGGTATAACCGCTGGCGTTTGCAATTGCAGTCCAATTCAGTAATGCAGAGTTAGATGTAATATTGCTGACTGTAAAATTCAACACCGTATCGCAAGGTGTTACATGACCATTGGCAGTAACTTTTATGTCATCAAATCGGTAAGTGCCATTGCCTGCCGAAACAATATAGGTGCTCCATTTAAATAGAAGTGCTGCTTGATTGTCAGCATTGCTTGGAAGCGAAATTGGAATACTGTTATTAATTAAGCCCCAAGTGCTACCACCAACACTTTCGGTATGTGGTAAAATGGTCCAACTGCTACCGTGGTTGATAGAATAATATAAAGCTGGTACTATAGAACCACTGGCTGTAAAATTGGTAGAAATTCGTGAACCCCAAATAATTTTTATTCCTGTATCACCAACTGTAGAAATAGTAGGGGAGATGATATCGTAAGTGCCAGTAGAATCATAATTGTTTCGAATAGTAATATGGCTTAAGCCCGAAGCAGAATCGGGTGCAAAATAACCAGTTGAGGCATTGTTGGCTGTGGTATCTATGTAATAGCCAATTGAAGAATCTAAAGGAAAAGGTTTGATGAGTGTAAAACCTACAGGTTTTACATAGCCCAAGAAATAGGCATGACGAATGGTATCAAAATCTTGCTTATAGATGCTGCTCTGTGCGTTGGCTTGATTATCTAAATTAAAACAAAGCAACAGTAGAATTGAAAACGTAATAAGCTGAATAATTTTCACGGTACTAAATTAAGTATTAAAAAACGGTAAAAATAGGTGGTTGGTTTTTAATCAAGAAATTTTTTTAGTAAACTTATTACTACTAATTCACAAAAAAGTGCGATGCCTTTTTATCACTATGGGATAACTGCCCAACCCTTGGTAAATATTGACGAGCCATCCGTTATAATTCACGAGTAGTTAGTAAAGGTTACAGGGCCATCCGTAAAGGTTGAACAATAGTTGCTTCACAGCTGCACCTATACCTTGAAAGTTCACGAGTCGCAGGTAAAGCTGGATAAAACATCCTTGAAAATTCTCGAGCCATCCGTCAACCTTCGCCCATCATCCGTCAAGTTTCACGAGCCAGCAATAAATGTTCTCGAACCCTTGGTGCATCTTATAGCATCATGGGTAAACTATACTTTAACGGTTAGTAATCTTTTTTTATCACTAACTTTAGTTACGTTTAGAAACATTAAGTTAACAATCCTTTTATTTATTGTTATTATACCCGAAACAGGTTCATCATTTCTTGTTGCCATTTTTGCAACATCAATTTACTAAATCTAAATCCACAAGTAATGAAATCTATTTATCGCAATCTCAAAACCTTTTCCACTGCGCTGCTAATGGCATTTATGCTCATTGCAGGGGTGCAAAAAGCAAATGCACAAGTTTTGCTTACTGAAGACTTTAGCTATACTGGCGGCACTCTACTAACTGCAAATAGTTGGACGGCAATTAGTGGTGCTGGTACGAATGCAATAACTGTTACCTCAAGTGGAACTGGGTTATCCTATACAGGTTCTCCAAGGTCAAATATTGGAAGAGCTGTTACCATGACCACTTCAGGCGAAGATGACTCGTATCCTTTATCTTCCGCACAAACTTCAGGAAATGTTTATGCTTCGGCTTTAGTAAATGTTTCGGCTGCACAGACTACAGGAGATTATTTTTTTATGGTTGGTACTGGTACCACAACATTTAATAACAGGCTTTATATTAAAAGTACAACAGGTGGATTCTTTTTTGGAATTGGTAAAACGTCAGGAACTGCAACATACGAATCATCACCTGTAAGGACTACAGGTACAACTTACCTTGTAGTAATAAAATACACTTATAACTCAGTGTCGTCTACAGACGATGTTGTAAGTTTATTTGTAAATCCTACTTTAGGCGCAGCAGAACCAGCTGCAACTATTGCAGCTACTAACAGTGGTGGAGCAACAGATGCAGGGACAATTGATAAAGTATTTCTTCGTCAAGGTACCGCCGCAAATGCTCCATCTCTTACGATTGATGGAATAATGGTAGGCACAACATGGGCTTCGGTGACACCATTAGGTGCATCAGCTACTGATTATTATTGGAATGGTGGCAACACAACTAACAATACGAATAATATTTGGGATAATAATACAACTACAAACTGGGGTACAACTTCTTCAGTAGCATTTGGCACAGCAGGTCTCCCAGCTGCACCTGGGGTGGTTTGGCCTGCTACTGGTAGCTATAATGCCAACTTTAACAATTCTAATTCTGCTACGACAGTTACTTTACCTGCTGCTATTTCTGTAACACCAGCCAACACAGTTATTGGTACATCGGGTTATACTTTTGCACCATCGGCTACACAAACTTTTAGTAGTACTATTAGTTTAGGAACAAATACTTTAACTATTGCACCAGCTTCTACCAAAATATTTACTTTAAGCGGTGCTATTACAGGTACAGGCGCAAGTGGTCTAATACATAATGGTTCTGGTGCTTCGAGCATTTCAGGAAATAATACATTAGGTTCGGCTGGTTTCACTTTAACCAATGGTAGTGTGATTGTAGGCAATGCCAACGCATTAGGCACTGGTGCACTGGCTTTAAATGGTGGGGTTTTAACTTCTTCGGGTACAGCTTATACTTTGGGCAATACAGCAATATCTATTGGTGGCAATTTTCAATTGGGTGAAGTAAATACCAATTTAACTGGTGCAGGCAATGGTAATATTACTTTATCAGGTACAGTAGCTTTGGGTGCTTCAAACAGAACCATTACTTTGGGTAATGGTGGTAACCATATTATTTCGGGTGTTATTTCGGGTTCAAATGGTATAACCTATACAGCTAATGCAGGCGGAACAGGAACTATCAACGTTACAAATACAAGAAATACTTACACAGGTGCAACTACCATTAATGGTGGTGAGGTAGTATTTTCAGCAGATAGTAGTTTAGGTGGCATACCAGCTTCGGTTACTGCTGCTAGCATTGTATTAAATGGTGGTAGATTATCTACTTTAAGTGCAGCTACTTTTACCATTAATAGCAATAGAGGTATTCAATTGGGTTCATCTGCTACCACTTCTATTAGCACTAAAGGTGCTGGCGTAATAACTTTCAATGGTATTATTGCAGACTTAACTACTTTAGGTACTTGGGCAAAACAAGGTGCTGGTACTTTGTTATTAGGTGGTTTATCTACTTATACCGGTGCTACTGCTATTAATAATGGTACAGTTCAACTAGGTATTGCTGGGGCATTGCCTTCTACTACTATTGTAAATATAGGTCAGGCAGCGAGCAGCAACGTGGGTACATTTGATTTAAATGGTTTTAATCAAACCATTGCTGGTTTATCTACAACATTAGGTTCTGGTAGTAGTACAAATACAGTAACTTCTACAGCAGCTGCTACTTTAACCATCAATACTTCTACTACCAATACTTATGGTACAACCACCACTGGCAATAATGGTACTATAACTGGTGCTATTTCTTTAGCTTTGTTAGGTACCGGTACACAAGTTTTTGGTGGCTCTACGGCTTATACTTATACAGGAACAACAACAATTGGTGGCACCAGCACTTTGCAATTAGGTAATGCCACTATTTTACCTGCTTCCAATACCACATTAAATGGTGGTACATTGAGAACAGGCGCAACCACAGGTTATTCACAAACATTAGGTACCTTAAATGTAAGTGCTAATTCAACCATTGCTATGGGCACAGGTAATCATACTTTATCTTTTGCTGCCAGCAATGCAGTAAATAGCGGCACATGGTCTGGCACATTAACCATTACAGGATGGGGTGGCACAGCAGGCACAACAAATACTTCAGGTCCAAAAATTATTTTTGGTTCGGCAAATACAGCTTTAGCTGCTGCACAATTAGCTAATATTACTTTTACAGGCAGCAGCACTTATGGCAAAGGTGCCATGATATTAAGCACTGGCGAAATTGTTCCTAATCCATGCTCGGCACCAAGTTCGCAAGTGGCTTTGGGTTCCGTTTCTTCAACAGTAAATTCCATCACGATTCCATTAACCATAGGCAATGGTGATGCACGATTGGTTCAATTTAATACTGCTGCACCAACTTTATCGCCAAGTGGCACTTATACTGCTAATGCAGCTTATGCTACTGCTGGTACTGAACAAACTGTATTAGCTGGCACTGGTAATACAGTTACCGTAACAGGATTGATAGCAAATACAGTATATTATTACAAAGCATGGGAATATAACAACTGTGGCAGTGGTACTTATAATACCACCAGTCCACCAACAGGCAACTATACAACAGTAGCTAATGCACCAAATGTAGGTAGCGGTTCGGGCGCAACTTCTTCTTCCTTCACAGCATCTTGGACAGCACCTTCTACGGGTGGTAGTGCTACTTATACTTATGAAATTCAGGTATCTACTAATGGCACTACTTTTAGTCCAGTAGCCTTTACACAAAACAATATCTCATCTTCTTCTACATCTATTTCTGCTACTGGTTTGGCAGGGTTTACACCTTACTATTTCAGAGTAAGAGTAAATAATGCTGCTGGTAGTTCGGCTTGGTCGGCTGCATCTACACCTTATTCTACTTTATCTGGTCCACCATCGGTGGTTACAGCAAGAGTAGTTAGCATTGCACCTACTTCGGCCACTTGTGGTGGTAATTCAGTATCTAATGGCGGTGGCGTTATTTCGGCACAAGGTGTGGTTTGGAATACTAGCCCATCACCAACTTTAACAACTAATTTAGGTTCAACCAATGATGCTGGCACAAGCAGTTTCACTAGTTCATTAACAGGTTTAAATCCTCAAACAAAATATTATGCAGCAGCTTATGTAAATAATGGCACAACAGTTTATGGTGCTGATTCTGCTTTTTATACTTTATCTAATCCTGCTACAGCACAAGCTAGCAATTTACAAGCATCGGCTACAGTATATACTGCTATCAATTTAACTTGGAACGCAGCTACTTTCCCATCATCGGGTGCAACCGCAACTGGTTATATTTTATTAAGAAGCACTTCGGGCACACCAGCTTTAAGCAATGCCAATGGTTATGCACCAGTGGCTGCATCTGGTTCTACTATTATTAGTTCTACTATTAGCGGAAGCGCCACTTCAGCTAATGATGCTACTGCTTTATCGGGTAATACTTACAATTATAAATTAATTCCTTACACTTGGGATGGTACCAATGCAGGCACTTATAACTATTTAACTGCTGGCGCACCTACTACTTCATTTGCAACTGCGCCTGTGGTAGTTATTTCATCACCATCGCAAATTACACCTGCTAATGTTTATCAAGGTACAACTGATTTACCAATTTCAAATTTCCAAGCGGCTGTAACAGTGGCTAACACTACCTTAAATTCTATTGCTGCTATTACGGCTGGTACTTATGCTACTGCCGATGTAAGCAATTTTAAATTGTGGTACAATGCATCCTCAAATACATTTGCATCTGCTACGGTTATTTCTACTTTAGCTGCTGCTGGCAATGGTACTACTTTAACATTCAGCAGTTTAAATACCACTATTAACGCTGGTAGCACAGGCTATTTCTGGATTACTACTTCTATTTCGAGCACAGCAACACCAGCCAATACTGTGAGTATAGCTAACAATCCAATTTTCACCTTTAGTGCTTCGCCTAATTTAAGCGGTTCTATCAGCGCTGGTGGTGCGCAAACTATTTTGTTTATTACACCATTGGTTAGTTTAGCAAATGGAACTATTGCGGCTGGTAATATGGCTGCTAACACCACTAATAATGTTTTATACCGTGCAAATGTAACCGTATCGTTAAATGGTACCACTTTAAATAGTGTAAACTTTACAACTGCTGGTTCTTATACTACCAGCGATATTACCAACTTCAAATTGTGGTATCAAACTACTACTACATTTAATTCATCTACAGCTACTTTATTAAAAACCTTAACTACTAGTTTAGGTGCTGGGGTGCAAACATTCTCTGGTTTATCTCAATTATTCTCTGT
The DNA here is from genome assembly GCA_903871715.1 of uncultured bacterium. Taxonomy (GTDB): domain Bacteria; phylum Bacteroidota; class Bacteroidia; order Chitinophagales; family CAIODY01; genus CAIODY01. The sequence continues at coordinate 5,997 of CAIQHW010000481.1, read as the reverse complement.
AGGCACAGGTTATTTATTTGTAACTACCGATGTGCCATGTGCTGCAACTGTAGGGAATACAATTAATATCGGCACATTTGCTACTTCTGATTTTACTTTCTCGGCTGGTACATTATCTGGTAGTGGTGCAGCAGGTGGTGCACAAACTATTACGGCTACTACAGTAAATAATGCTACAGCGGTTGCTGCTACTGTACCAACTATTGCTACGCCAACAACTACTATTTCATGGACATTGCCAACAGGTTGTGTAAGTGATGTAATGGTGGTAGCTTCGGCTGGTGCTGCCAATAATGGCACACCAAGTGGCAATAGCTATACGGCTAATACAGTAGTAGGCACAGGTTCTGCTTTGGGTAATGGTAATGTGGTGTATAAAGGAACAGGTACATCAGTAACTGTAACTGGTTTACAAGCGGATATAACTTACTACTTTAAAATAATTACCCGTAATGGTACAACATGGAGCAGCGGTACAACCGATGTAACAGCACTTTATTATGCCGATTTTGTGGCAGGGAATTTAGTAGTGTTGCAATTAGGTAATGGATTTGAAACTGCATTAAATGCTAATGGAAATACCATTATTTTACAAGAATATACAACAGCAGGAACGGCACGAGCAAGAGATTCTATTTCTCATAGCTCTTCAAGTACTTCATTAGTAGAAAGCGGTTCTGCAACTTCTGAAGGTGCTTTAACTTTATCCAATGATAAACGATATCTTATTTTCCCTGGATATGTAAATACTGGCTCATTTTCAAATACTACTGGTGTAGGTGCAAGTGTAATTTCTGGCACAACATATCCAAGAGCTATTGCACAATTGACAGCAGGGTTAACATTAACTGTTCCTACTACTTCAACAACTTACTGTACAGGTAATAATTTTAGAAGTGCTACCAGCGATGGGTTAGGTAATTATTGGGGTTGTGGTACCACAACAGGTGGAACTGGTGGCACCAATTATTTTGGAACAGGAACACCTGCCAACCTTACTGGTCCAACTACAAATCACCGAGTAGCTCAAATATTTAATGGACAACTATATTTTAGTTCTTCATCTGGTTCAACTGTTGGTGTTTACCAATTCGGAACTGGTATGCCGACTACAGCTGGCACTTATACTGTAAACGCAAGTACAGGTTCAAATTACTGGACTCAAGTTGCTAGCACTGCTGACGCTTATGGATTTTCAATAAATTCTGCTAACAATATTATGTATGTGGCTGATAATACAGCTGGTATTAAAAAGTTTACAGCAACAGCTGGCGTATGGAACACAACTGGTACGGTGGTTTGTTCAACACCTTGTAGAGGAATTTGTGTAGATTGGTCTGGTTCTAATCCAATTATTTATGCAACTACCACCGTTGCTTCTGCTAATACAATTATTTCATTTATGGATGCTGGTTCAGGATATCCAATTACAGCTTCTACTGTAGCAACTGCTGCTACTGGCACTGTTTTCCGTGGTATTGCTTTTGCACCGAATAGCGAAGTGTTGTCTCAATTAACAAATGGTATATCATCTTCAGTGTTAGTTGCTGGTAATACTAACAAAGCATTATTTGGTTTTGGCGTTGCTTCTACAGGTGTGGCTGGTATCACAGGGTTGAAATTTAGCACCAGCCGGATACCAGGTGCTACTGATTTAACCAATTGGAAATTGTATCGTTCAACTGATAATAGCTATGCTACTGCTGGCGATAATACACCAGTTACTGGTATTACTATTACTCCTGGCACTTCTACTTCAGATATTACGATTACTGGTTTAAATGAAACTTTAGCGAATGGTGTTACCACAAATTATTTCTTAGTAGCCGATGTGGGTGCTAATGTAACGGTAAACACTGCTAATATTCGTATTGATTTAGCTTCGAGCAATATTACTACTAAAGGTAACTTTACTACAACTACTTTAACTGGTAATACTACTTTCACTTTTGTAGGTGTGCCTTTAGCTACTTTAACTTCGCCTACGCAAGTTACATTAGGTACAGTTTCTGGTGGTACCAACAATGTGGTTTTATCTAATTTTCAAGCAGCTATTACTTTAGCCGATGATACGGTTACTGCTTTAAGCTTTACACCTGCTGGTAGTTATTCAACCACTGCCGATTTAGTATCCAATAGCTTTAAATTGTGGTATAGCACCACCAATTCATTTGGTTCAGCTACCCAATTAGGTAGTTCGCAAGCTATTGTTGGTGCAGGTACAGCAGTTAATTTTAGTGGTTTGTCGCAACGCATTACTTTAGCTAATCCAAGCACAGGCTATTTCTGGATTACTTGCGATGTGCCATTGGGTTGTACAACAAACAATACGATTAATGCTGGTATTCCGTCAGTAACCTTTAAATCGGGTGCTCAAACTAACAGCATTACAACTGGAGGTGTTCAAACATTTACATCTTCCTTACCTACTATTGTGGTAAGTGCACCTAACCAAGTAAATACAGGCAATATTGCTAATAATTCTGTAAACAATATTATTTCTACTTTCCAAGCCGCTATTACGGTGGCTAATGCCAATTTAAATTCAGTTGTAGTAAATACTTTAGGTTCTTATGCTACTACCGATTTAGTAGCTAATAGCTTTAAATTGTATTACAATACTACTAACAATTTTGCAGCTGCTTCTTTAATTTCTACTCAAGCCATTGTAGGCAGTGGTAATGCAGTTACTTTTGGTTCGCTAGGTCAAAGCATTAGCAATGGAACAACGGCATATTTTTGGTTTACCGCCGATGTAGATTCTTCAGCTACTGCTGGGAATACTATTTATACCGATGCGAATACTACTTTAACATTTGCTGTGGGTACACCAACTGGAAGTGTTGCAGCAAGCGGCTTACAAACAATTTATATTCCTACACCAACAATTACTTTAACCACACCATCTATTGCAGCTGGTAGCATTACTCAAAATACCAACAACAATTTGTTATACACAGTTGGAATTAATATTGCTACAGTAAAAGCTAAATTGACAGGTGTTAATTTAACTACATCTGGTTCTTATACAGCAAGCGATTTAACAAATTTAAAATTATGGTACCAAACCTCTTCTTCTACCTTTAATGCTGGTTCTGCTACTTTGTTAGGAACACTTACTGTTGGATTAGGTGCTGGTGTGCAAACTTTTAGCGGTTTAAGTAAAGATATTCAAATTGGTAATGCTTATTTGTTTTTAACCACTGATGTACCTTGTGCAACAGAAAACAATACAATACACGTAAACGCAATTACTAACGGCGATTTGACATTTGCCTTAGGAAGTGCCACAAGTTCGGGTTATTCAGCTGGTGGTGTACAAACCTTTGCTATTTCTGGTATTAATAATGTTACAGGTGCAACTGCTAGCACTACGGGTGCCAACAGTCAATTGAATGTAACTTGGACTAATCCAATAGGATGTTATAATGAAGTGATGATTGTGGCTTCGCCTGTCAACAGCTTTGCTAGTCCTTCTGGAAATGGAAGTGCTTACACCGCTAATACTACATATGGTGCAGGAACAGCATATGGTGCGAATGGATTTGTAGTGTATAAAGGTGCTTCATCGCCGCAAATTATTACTGGATTAAGCAATGGGGTCACTTATTACTTCAAAATATTTACTCGAAATGGTTCTACTTGGTCGAGTGGGGTAGTGGTTTCAGCTACACCAGTAAAAGTGCCAGCTATTGCCGAATTAATATTCCCTCAATATGCTTTAAGTGGTGATACTATTGCTAATAGAATTCAGTACGTATGTCGTTTAAGAGTAGATAGTTTAACGCCTAATGCTACATATCGTTATTTCACAGGCGCATCTAATTCTGCTTCTATCACTACTAACTCGGCACCAGGCAATTACTTCGCCATCAACAATTCTAAAACTTCTAAAGGAGGTTATGTGGTTGGTTTCTCTTCTTCAAAAAGTATGTCGGGCAGCGAATTAAAAAATAATGCTAATTCCAGTTCAGGAAATTACTCTTTGTTTACTACTGATGCTAATGGTAGCTATACAGGTTGGTTCTCGATGGTACCAACTGCCAATGCAGTATTTGCTGCTGGTACGCAAGTTTATTTCTACTTGCAATTAAATAATGGGAATAATGGAACTGCTATTACGCAAAGCATTAGAACTAACAGTACCATTAACATGTTAACCGAAACACATGGTGGCACAAATGGTGCACGTGCAGTAAAAGGATTCTCGAATGCTGCCGCCGAAAACATGATTTTCTTGTATGATAATGTAACTGGTTCTAATAGACCTTTATATGGTTCTTGGGCTGAAAATGACAGTATTACGACCACTTCTACTTATTGGTATAATACTACTGGTGGTGTAGATGGTGTTGCTGGTGCTTGGGGTGCATATGTGCCTACTACTTTGCAAAATGGTATTCAACGCATCGAACAACGTGATGTGGCTACTGGTTTAATAGCTGGTTGCCCTGCATTAAGCAGCAATGGTACATGGAGTGGAGCAGGTAATACAGTAAATCCAGCCTATGGAACTGGTGCTACTTACAATGGTGGTTCAGCTCCTATCACATTTACTACTTCTGATGTAGATTTCTCATTACCAAGCATAACTTTAAGTGGCAATAGTGTTACGGTTTGTAATAGTACTACATCTGCTAATTTGTCTTATTCCAATATTGCTAATGGTACCGACAAATATCGAATCAGTTGGAATACTGCAGCTTTAACTGCTGGTTTAACAAATGTATCACCTACTGCAATATCAGCTGGTCCTTCTACTATTGCTATTAATAATATACCAAGTGTAGCTGGTTCTTATACAGGCACATTATATGCTCAAAACTCACTAAGAGGTTGTGAAAATCCTTATGCAATAACAGTTGTTGTAAATGCTGAACCAACTTTGTCTAATATTGGCGTTTCAACAGTATGTGCTGCTAATAATGCTACTGTAAGTTTAACTGGTTTAGTGGCAAATAGTACTTCTACAATTTCTTATTCGATTAATGGTGGAGCAACTCAATCCGCAACAAGTGTTGTGGCTAATAATTTGGGTAATGCTAGCTTCACTTTACCAGTAACAGTTGCTAACAATAATCAATCAATTGTAGTTTCAAATATTACGAGAACGGATGTAACGCCTAATTGTAGTGCAGCATTTAGTTCTAATAATAGTGCAACTATTAGTGTAAATTTACCAGCATCCATTACCACTCAACCTCAAAGCACTACAAGCAGTTTGTGTGCCTACACTGGTGTAACGTTTAATCTAATTGCAAGTGGTTATGGTACATTAACTTACCAATGGCAGGATAGCGTTGGTGGCGGAATATGGGCAAATGTAACGAATGGGTTAAATGCAGATGGCTCTATTTATGGCGGTGCTACAACTGCTTCGTTTTCTATTACCAACTTCCCATATAGTTTAAATGGACATCATTATCATTGCACAGTAAATGGTGGATGTAGTCAGCTAACAGCCAGCAATACAATACAATTGTTAATGCGCCAACCAGCAACTGCGGTAATTAGTGGCAATCAATCTATTATCGTAGGGAATAATGCTAAACTGCCTATTACTTTTACTGGAACACCTCCGTTTATCTATTACTTAACTGGTTCGGCAGTACCGCATACCTCGAGTACATTGCACGATACAGTAACTGTTACGCCAAGTACCACAACTACTTATACTGTAGCATCTGTAATGGATGCTAATAATTGCACCACCAATAGTGTTAATGACTTATCGGGCAGTGCAGTAGTAATAGTAAATGCGGTTAACGATGAATGCAGCGATGCGATTGGCATCAATTTAACCCCAGGTTGTGTAGCATTAGCTGGCACGAGCTATAATGGACATGCATCAAGCCCATCGAGCAATTGCACTGGCAATGCCGACGATGATGTATGGTACCAAGTAAATAAGCCAAGCGGTGTAACAGCCATCACGTTTAGCGTATTGAGCGCAGGCAATTACGATGCCGCCTTTGAAGTATTAACAGGCACTTGTGG
>CAIQHW010000480.1 GCA_903871715.1 uncultured bacterium | reverse complement strand
TCATTTGGGTAAAAAAACTGGCAAAGGATTTTATCCTTATTTCTAAAAAATTAACTCAATAATTTTTTCATCGCCAAAATTTCTTGCTCAAAAATATTTTCATTTTGCAACACACCAGCAGCCGAATGAATTTCTGAAACACCACTATTATCAACTATTTGTAGCACATTTTCGCTGCGTACACTGCCGCCAGGTAGGATTAAAATTCTGCCATTTGCTTGTTCGTGCAATTGTTTTAAAACATCAATTCCTTGCAGCGCAGTGGGTTGTTGACCCGAAGTTAAAATGCGATGAACGCCCAATTCTATTAATTGTTCTAACGCTTCAAACGGATTTGTACATTCATCAAAAGCTTTGTGAAATGTAATGTTCATGGGCTTTGCAGTCTCTACTATCATTTTCATTTTTTGCAAATCAATTTCACCATTGCTTAATAATGTACCGAAAACTACTCCATCAATTTTGTTCGATTTACAAAATTCAATTTCATCCAACATTTCTTGCAGATCATCTTCGTCGTACACAAAATTTCCATCGCGGCATCTGATTAAAACATGCACTGGGATTTTTAATTTCTCCTTTGCCAATCTTATTTCTTTTGCCGAAGGCGTTGTGCCGCCCACTTCCAATTTTGTACATAATTCAATTCTATCGGCTCCAAATTTTTCAGCAATCAAAGCTGTGTCAATCGAAGGGCAACAAATTTCCAATAAAGTTTTCATGGTCTTTTTGAGTTTGAACAAATGTAAAACCCTATTGTTTCTGTTCGATATTAAATTAGTGTAAATTTGCAGCATGAGCAAAAAAGGAAAAATTTTAGTGGCGATGAGTGGCGGCTTAGATAGCACTATGGCGGCTTTGATGTTGCATGATGAAGGCTACGAAGTGGTGGGTGTAACGATGAAAACTTTTGATTACGCCAAAAGTGGCGGCAACAAAAAAGAAACAGGTTGTTGTAATTTAGATACCATCAACGATGCCCGTGAAGTGGCTGTGCGAAATGGTTTTGCCCATTATATTTTAGATATCAAAGATGAATTTGGCAAAGCTGTGATTGATGATTTTGTGAGTGAGTATTTATCGGGGCGAACACCAAACCCTTGTGTGTTATGCAATACGCATGTAAAATGGGATGTATTGTTGCAAAAAGCCGATGCGATGGATTGTGAATTTATCGCCACTGGTCATTACGCAAAAAAAGCGGAATTGAATGGCAGACATTTTATTCAAAAAGCAGTGGATGAAACCAAAGACCAATCGTATGTTTTGTGGGGATTGCGACAAGAAAGTATTGCCCGAACAATTTTTCCGTTGGGCGATTTACGAAAAAAAAATGTTCGTGAAATGGCTGTGGATGCAGGTTACGATGGTGTGGCAAATAAACCAGAGAGCTACGAAATTTGCTTTGTACCCGATAATGATTACCGTGGATTTTTAAAAAGACAAGTGCCAACTTTAGAAAAAAAAGTAGCCGGTGGAAATTTTATAAATCACGATGGAAAAATTTTAGGGCAACACGAAGGCTTTCCGTTTTACACCATTGGGCAGCGAAAAGGCTTGGGCATTGCGTTGGGAGAGCCGATGTTTGTTACAAAAATTGATGCAGAAAAAAATTTGGTAGAGTTAGGAACTATTGATGAATTGAATCGCAGCGAAATGTTTGTGCATCAATTAACGTGGCAAAAATATGATGGTGTGTCAAATGATTTGGCAGCTTCTACAAAAATAAGATACAAAGACAAAGGTCATTCAAGCATCTTGAAACATTCATCCGATAAGATATTGGTACATTTTGATGAAAGAGTGGCTGGCATTGCACCTGGTCAATCGGCTGTGTTTTACGAAGGTGATGATTTGATTGGCGGCGGAAGAATTCATTC
>CAIQHW010000479.1 GCA_903871715.1 uncultured bacterium | reverse complement strand
TTGAAAGAGCAGGTGTCCATTTTCAACAATTTTGGAGCGTTGTCATTCGTTTGTAAATACACCAACACTTCGGTTAGCGGTTTTGCTTTTTCTTTATCATTCATATCAAAAACATATCCTTTCAAAGCAAAATGCGGAATGATGTTGATTTTAAATTCAAAAATATCATCGCAACACGTGGGGCTTTTTATTGAAGCACCATCGGATGATTTGAAATAAAAATCTTCGGGGCGGTTAGAAACGAAAAATCCACCACGATGATTTGGTGTTAAAGTATAGTATCTATCATCTACACACGAATTGATAGGAAAGCCAACATTTTCGGGGTCTTCAAACTTTTTGCCTGATGCCACAGCTTTGTAAATGTCAAAGCCGCCCATGCCAATTCTGCCATTGGATGAAAAATACAAAGTGTTTTCTTGCACATCAAAAAATGGTGTACAATCATCAGCCACAGTATTGATGTGTTTCCCCAAATTTTCGGCATCACCACATTCACCATCCGAAGAAATTTTTGCTCGCCAAATATCCAATCCGCCTATACCTCCAGCTCTATCTGAAGTAAAATATAAAAATGTGCCACCACCAATTTTACCAACTGTGGGTTGCGTATTGGTACTGTTCGATGCATTAATTTCCGAAGATAATTTGATTGGTTTTTCCCAAGCACCATCTTTCTTTTTGCTCATGTAAATAGCACATTGAATATGCAAATCGGTTGGGCTTTTTTCATGACATCGGGTAAAGAAAAATGTTTTGCCATTGGGCGCAAAAGCCCCGTTGCCAGTGTGATCTACGTCGTCATTAATATTATCATTACCAAATTCTCTGCCTTTTGCCCAATGATTTCCCTTTCGGGTAGAGCGATAAATTCGGCTCACATAAGCCGCCCGATTTCCATCGCCAATAATTACCACAGTATCCGATTTTACAGATGAATAAACCAAGGCATCATTGCTTTCGGCAACTGGTCCAAAATCGGAGTAGGGATTGTTGATAGCACTGCCCAAATGTTTTACTTCTAAATTTGGTGTGGGGTGTGTCATCATATCTAAAGCCAAATTGCAACCTTCCAATTCGAGCCTTGCTTGATGCTTTAAATCTTTGGCTTCGCTGCCATCATAATTATCTAAAAAATCTTGCAAAATTGGCTTGGCTTGTTCTTGTTTGCAATTATATCGCATCATCATGGCTTGATAAAATTGAGCAGCACCATTTTGCTTTTTATCCATTTGAAAAGCCTTTTTATACCACTCCTCGGCTCGTTTATAATCTCGTGAATAGCGATACGATTCAGCCAATTTAAAAGTGGCATCGGCATCGTTGCCATCATCAATCAAATAATCTTTGTAGTACTCAATGGCGTTGTAATAGCTGCCCGAACTGAATAAATCATCACCAATACGCTTTTTATCTTTTTGCGAAATCTTTTTTATTTCGTGATTATATTTATCATCGTTGGGGTCCAACGTGGCTTCTTGCGCAAAAAGTTGGCTGTGAAATGCTGATGCAATCACAACAATTAGTAGAATAAATCTGGCTTTTATTTTCATATTGTTTTTCTAAAAACTCAAAAACTTTTTTTAAAAATTTCTTTCAAAATTAAAATCTTGGGCACACAAACATTTTGTTGATGTGGTATGGAATCAAGCGGCATGGCGATTTGTACATAATTGCCAATTCAAATCCTCCTTTCATGTGCGATGCTGTGCGCAATGTGGATGAATTGATATCGTAGCTTAAACCTACTCTGTAGCCCTTATATTCTCCACCCACTAACACTTGAAATGCATCTTTCCAACGATAATATGGTCCGGCAAACAACGTGAAAGGCTCGGCTGCAGTTGGGTTGTAGGTGTAATCAAAATCGGCTCCAAAGTTCAATTCTTTTGCCGTGGCTTGCTGCATGTACAGCACGTTGGGTAAAATTGACCAAGTGGGATTGATGATAAATCGTGCGCCTGCATTTGCCATACTGCGCATGGGTAAAACGCTGCTAGCATTGGTGTAAAATGCTTCATTGGGTTGCAGCATGTGAAACAACGAACCACCTAACCAAAAGTTAACTTCATCGGTTGGCGCAGCCGAAAATTGAATGCCCGAATTTAAATCGAACACTGAAAAATTGGTGTTGGTAATATGTTCCATACTTGGTAAAGCAGGATTAATTTCGCCAGTATTGCCATCATATTGTGCATTAAAAGTTAAGCTACTTACATCCACTTTTCTATTGCGTAAACTGGGTTGTACGCCAATTGACAATTTATATTTCTTTGGATTATCCGCTCCCAAAGCCAAATGAAAAGCAATGGATGGATTAATTTCTAAAGTGGTTAAAACACCATCGCCAGCTTGGTCGTTGTACACACTCAAACCCAAGCCCAACGACGAGTTTCGCTTTTTGTTGAAATAAACTGGCACATCAAAATAGCCAGCAAAAGTGGTGTAGGGCGTAGTTACACTTGCCCATTGATTGCGATAATTTAAGCCTGCACGCCAATTACAAGCCAAGCCCGTTTGCGCCGGATTGAGCAATAATGGATTGTGATAAAATTGGGTGAAATGCACGTCCTGCGCCATACTGCGCTGATTTGTGCCAAAAATAAAAATCGAAAAAAATAAAATCCCGACTTTTAAAAAATGGTGTAAAGGTTTTGATTCCATAACAAACGAGTTTAAAGGTTTTGCATAGTTTTCAATTAAGATGTGCAAGATAAATAATGTTTTACACATCTTTTTCAACTTTTACAAAAATAAAACTATTGCACCGTTTATCTAAATTTTTAACAAAAATCAATTCTACATTTTATCGAAAACAGAACACTATTTTTGACAAAAAATATTTCGGATGCAAAACAAAAACTACCAAAATTATACCGAGCTGATGCAGAAAGTGGCTGATGTTCGCAATGCCATTGCTGTTTTAAGCTGGGATCAAGAAACTTATCAGCCTGCTATGGGAGCAGATTTCAGAGGACAGCAAATTTCTACATTAAGTGGTTTAGCGCACAATTTGTTTTTGAATCCTGAATTAGAAAAAGTGTTGGCTGATTTACAAACCGATACTTCATTAACCGATTCACAGAAAAAAAATGTTCAGTTATCTTTTGATGATTTGCAACGTGAAAAAAAATATACCACTGCATTTGTCGAAGAAAATTCAAAAGCCATTTCAGAAGCATATCATGCCTGGGTGGAAGCCCGAAGCAAAAATGATTTCAAAATTTTTGAACCGAAGCTGAAAAAGTTGGTGGAATTAAAAAGAAAAGAAACTGAATTTTTAGGCTACGAAAATCATCCTTACAATGCATTGTTAAATTTATACGAACCGCTGCAAACAGTTACTAATACTGATGTTTTGTTTGATGATTTGAAAAAGGAATTAGTGCCGTTCATCAAAAAAATTGCAGAAAAAAAGCAACCCAAAAATGATTTTATGTTTGGTAATTTCCCCAAACAAAATCAATGGCAATTGGGGATTGAATTGTTGAAACAAATGAATTTTGATTTCAACGCTGGTAGACAAGATGAGTCGGTACATCCATTCACCACTGCGTTTGCGCCCACTGATGTGCGACTAACCACACACATTGAAGAACGAAATTTTTACACCATGATTTGGAGTTGCTTGCACGAAGGCGGACATGGCTTATATGAACAAGGCTTGCCAACCAGCCACTATGGCTTGCCGGGCGGCGAAGCAGTTTCGTTGGGCATTCACGAATCGCAAAGCCGATTGTGGGAAAATATGGTGGGCAGAAGTTTGAATTATTGGAAGGGTAATTGGAAAACAGTGCAACAATTTTTTCCTGGAAAGTTTGAAAACTTGCCTGCTGTTGATTTCTACAAAGCTATTAACATGGTTGAGCCTTCTTTAATTCGCATTGAAGCTGATGAATTGACTTATCATTTTCATGTTATCATTCGTTATGAAATTGAAAAACTGTTGTTGGACGGAAGCCTTGAAGTGGCTGATATTCCTGCGGTTTGGAACAAAAAATATTTCGACTACTTGGGTGTAAAAGTGCCCAATGATGCGATGGGTTGCTTGCAAGATATTCATTGGAGTCATGGAAGTTTTGGGTATTTTCCAACCTACACCATCGGCAGTTTGTATGCCGCACAATTTTTTCATTTTGCCAAAAAAGAAATTGTTGGATTAGATACGATGATGGAAAATGGAGAGCTGAAGCCACTTTTAGACTGGTTGCGAAAAAAAATTCATCAACATGGTAGATTAAAATCAGCCAAAGAAATTTCAGAAAACATATGTAGTGAACCACTCAACGTGAAATATTTTGTGGATTATGCCAAAGAAAAATTCGGCGCATTGTATTTCTAAATTCGCTCGTTAAATTCTTTTAAATAAAATGGCTCAGAATAAGCAACATCGCTGAATTGCTGCTGATTAAATTGGCGCAAAGCAATGGGCAATAAATATTTTGCCAAGCAAATTTCATCGTCCACAAAAAATATTTTTGGATGATTTTCAAACACTGTTTTTGTTTTTAAAGCACCTGTGCCGCCAATTATTATTTTGTTGTTTTCGGCTAGCAAATTTTTCCAGCTATCGTCTGAAACTATTGCTGGATAAGGTTCTTCGATGATTTCCAATTCAATATTATAAGCCGCCGCATATACTTCCATTCGTCGTGCATCAATCAATGGAATATAAACTGCCGATTCGTTTTTGCAAATTTCAATCATGCCGCAAGCCATCATTTCTAAAGTTGAAATGGAAATCATGGGCATTTTTAACGCTGTGCAAATTCCTTTTACAAAGCTCAAACCCACTCTCAAGCCTGTGTACGAGCCCGGTCCGATGCTGATAGCCACTGCATTAATTTCATTCAGTTTTAAATTAGCTGCTTGCAAACATTGTTGCACCATGCTTGGCAACACTTTGGCATGTTGCTTTTCGCCTTGTTGCATTTCTTGATGCAAAATGTTAGAACCCTGCGAAATGGCTACACTGCAAGTGTTGGTGGCGGTATCAATCAACAATAAATTTGTCATTGGTGCAAATTAGTTTGAAAGTTTGTAAAGTTCTTAAAGTTTATAAAGAAAACGCAGCATACAGATTTCACAGAAAAATACAAATTTGCTTCTGTGAAAATCTGTGAGTTGTGTGAGAAATTAAAATCGAAGCCGCATTTCCGAAATGAGCGCAGCGAATGAAGGTTCAAAAACAAAAAATAAAAAAACCGCTTCAAATGTAGGTGTGAAGCGGTTTTTGAAAATTACTGTTTAGTAAAAATTAATTTTTAGAAGGTGCAATGGGTACTAATTTATCTTTCACTTTCTTTTCAATTTCCAATG
>CAIQHW010000478.1 GCA_903871715.1 uncultured bacterium | reverse complement strand
TACGGAATGGTAAATATAATTTAATAGCAGTAGGTGAAATTTAAAAAACTACATTTTATTTGTTGTAATTTTCTTCATAAAATTTTTCGTAGGCATCAATATCACCATCTTTTTGCAACAGCAAAAAATTATCTGCCGAAATCAACATCATTTGATAATCGTTGGGTGTAAGTGTACTAAACAATTTATTTCTGCCATCAATTTCATCGGCGTAATCTGCTGCTGCATCCGAACTTTTAAAAGATTTTATACGCATCAATTGTGTTTTTGAGCCCAACATTTCTTGTGCTGCATCCAAATTATCCAAGCTGTGTTGTTTGGTGTTGTAATTGCCCACATGCCCAATGATGGTGGTGTTTTTTGAACTCACTTTTGCAAAATACACCAACACATAATGTTCCGACTCTGGATTGTAAGTGTAAGCTATTTTTGCTTTTCCAGCTTTTGCAGCCGCATTATTTTTGGGTACATTTTTCAAACTATCTGTTTTTTCTTTTGCACCATAATCGTGATTCATTTTTTGTGGATTATTCATCAACGCTAATAAATCTTGCGCTCTTTTTTTCACTTCATGATTGGGATAATCGCCAATTATTTTTTGCAACGAAGCTGTAAACTTAGGCTGCTCCTGCGTTTTACCAATGCACAAAGCTCTCATAAAATCAAACTGCGGTTTTAATTTATTACTGCTGCTCATGGTATCTGCAACGCTGCAACGCTCTATAGCTTCTGCATATTGCTTGTTTACATATAGGTTGTAAGTTTCTTCATAATACTTGTTCAAAGCCACCACAGCCGCTGATTTTTTATTTACAAAATCAGGGTCTTTAAGGGCTTTTGCAAAATTGGAATTGGGGAATTTTTCTAAAATTTTATTTTTGTACAAATCAGCTTTAGCGTAGTTAGGTAGCTTGTTGTAGAGCAAATACAAATTATAATAACACTCTTGTTCAAATTTATTTGTTGGATAGCGGCTCAATAATTTTTCAAAAGTTTCGATGGCTTTTTTATCGTTTTTCAATTTTGATTTATACAAATTGGCTAAATCGAAATAAGCGTTGATAATTTTTTCGTCCGATTTTTTTTTGTTTTCGGGCGATGTAGGCACACCGGCCAATGCCTTATCCAACTCACTTTCAGCCGCATCTTTTTTGTCATCACCTTTATTCTCATTTTTATCACTTTCTTTTTCTTTGTTATCAGAAGTTATTAAAACAGACTGTTTGGTGTTTCTTCGCCAATTATCAGCCAAAGTTCTGTTGCCCCATTTTTTAATAAAATCATTGTAACCACTTGCCTTTGCCGATGCGTTGTAAAAGTACCAAGCACCGCCATCATCATCGTTTTTACCGTTTTCTTTATTATCAGTATTGTTGGCAAACTTGGATGATTTTTCAAAAGAATCTTCCAATTCTTTTTTGTGTTTGGCAGCCAACATTTTGCTTACTCTTTTTTCCAAATCGCTTTTACTCAATGATGCCAAGCCTTGTAGGCTATCTTCTTTTTGGATGATACGAATTTTTGCCACCACTTCATCCAAAACTGCTTTACGTTCTTTTACTGGATTATAATCTTCATGCGAACTTAACAAGTAGTGTAAGGTGCTATCATAGCGGTTTCGGGCTAAAATGTATTGCGATTTACCATAGTAAATATCTGCCAATTTTTCAAATGATAATCCCTTTTGGGTAGTATTGGTAGTGCTGTAAAAAATAGATTCTTTTAAATCTTTGATGCCTTGTTTTTCATTTTTTGCTTTTAAATCTAAATCGGCAAGCAAATAATAAATTTCATCCCAAAAATCTTTGAATCGTTTGTCGGCAGCCATTTCCATCAACAAACTTCGTGCTTCGGCTGAAACGCCCGTACCTATTGACATACTGAGCAATACAATTTTTCTTTTGGCATTATATTCCATCACAAACTCAGGTTGCATCATCAAAGTTTGACGATAAAATTTGATGGCATTTTTCTTTTCGCCAGCGGCTTCAAACACTTGCGCTTCGATAAAAGTATAACGCACTTTTAGTTTTTTATCTTTGGTAGAACCCACAGCCGTATTGAGTTGTGGCACAGCATTTTTAAAATCATTGTTGCGAATGTATAAATCGGCATGAATCAATTTTAATTCGTTCAACAATTTTGGTGGAAAATTTTTTCGAGCTTCTACATTGGCAATTACAGCATCGGCTTCGTTAAATTTTCCCATCTTCACATAGGTTTTTATCAACCACAGCAAAGCCTGATTGGTAATGGGTTGGTGATACAATTTCTTGGTTTCTACTGGCACACCTTTCACCGTTTTTATTTTAAAACGTGTTTGAATGTATTGAAACACTTCCAACGCTTCGTCGTATTTTTTCTTGAAATAATAAGCCTTACCCATCAAAAAATAACAATCGGGTTTCCACACCGAAGGCTGATGGAGTTGAATGCCATTGGATGTTTTTTTAATTACCTCATCCATATCCGCATCCATAGTCGTTGCACCATCTACATCATAAGGAAACAGTGGCAAAATTTTGTCGTAATCATCGGGCTTTGAAGTGGCAATTTTATTCAAAGCCAAATTCATTTTTAATCGAGCATTGTAATAATAATTGTAGCGCACTGTTACGTTGTGCATAATTTGTCGCGGACTCCAACGCTTGCCCTGCCTTGATGCTTTGCCACTTCC
>CAIQHW010000477.1 GCA_903871715.1 uncultured bacterium | reverse complement strand
TTGTATCAACAAATGTAAATCGGGCAAAACTTTATTTGAACGAAAATTCTTCTATCTATTCACTTGTGAATATTGCTTTAGTCATTATGTAACTGTTGCGTTTCTGTTTTTAACTAACTACAAACTGTTGATGAACGATTGGAAAGGCTTTGTAATAGCTGGGTTTGCGTTAGTTTGGGTAGCGAATGTGTACATGAGTTTGTTTGGATTTATTCGGCAAGACATCAAAAAAGAAAAAACAGAAATCAGTTTGTTGGAAGAAAAATCGAAACGATAGAAAATCAAATTCTCAAAAAGTGTGAATTATGTAACTTTTAGTAAAAGTTCTGTAACACATGGTTATTGAGCAAATCCAACCTTTACAGCAACTCAATCTAACTTTAAATGAAAAATGAAATAGATAATACTGAATTAGAAAAATCAAAGGCGTACATTACTGTTGAGATAATTGAGTACGTTCCAAATTCAGTTGTCATCAAAACTATTTTGAAAAAATCTACTGGCAATATTAGTGTAATGTCAGTGGATAGTGGCGAAGGATTAACAGAAAAAATTTCGCCGTTTGATACGTTTGTACAAATCATTGAAGGCAAAGCAGAGATTGTGATTGATGGCAAATCTGTCGTTTTAGAAACTGGTCAATCTATGATTATTCCTGCTCACAAATCGAATTTCATAAAAGCCAATGGCAGATTTAAAATGATTAGCACAGTGATTAAAAGTGGCTATGAATAAGGGAATAGTCACAAGTCTAAAGTCATAAGATAATGCAATTGCTTTTTCTCAAAAACCAATGACTTACGACTTCTGACTCACGACTAAAAAAAATGAAACTCTACATTAAAAATATGGTTAGCATCCGCTGCAAAATGCTGGTGAAAGACGAGTTGAAACGACTTGGTCTTCATTTCATTTTAGTAGAATTGGGTGAAATTGAAATCATGGAAGATATTTCATTAGAGCAACGCTTGGAGTTGAAAATGGCTTTGCAACAAAGCGGACTAGAGTTGATGGAAAATAAAAAAGCTGTTTTGATTGAAAAAATAAAAGCTGTGATAGTTGAAATGGTGCACTATTCGGATGAAATGATAAAAGTAAATTTCTCAGATTATTTAAGTGAAAAATTGCATCACGATTACACTTACATGGCGAATCTTTTTTCGGAAGTGCAAGGCACAACCATTGAGCAATTCATCATTTTACATAAAATTGAACGAGTGAAAGAATTGATTATTTACGATGAATTAAATCTTACTGAAATTTCTTACAAGCTCAATTATAGCAGTGTAGCGCATTTGTCGAATCAATTTAAAAAAGTAACTGGGCTTACACCTTCTCATTTTAAACAATTGAAAGACAAGAGGCGCAGCCCAATTGAAGAAATTGGCAATGAAAACGAAAGTCATTAAACCAAAATAAAATGTCAGGAGAAATAATTTCGGATAAAGATGCATTGACGGCTGTTCGCAATGAATTGTTTTTGCAAAAAGCAGAAAATGAAAAATTGTTGCAGGCTCTATCTTTTGCGAATAAAGAATTGATTTTTCAAAAAGAAGAAAAAAGAAAACGTGCAGATGAATTGGGCATTGCCAATATTGAGTTAGCTTATCAAGATGATGAAAAAGAAAAGAGAGCAGATGAATTGATTATTGCGAATAAAGAATTAATTTTTCAAAACAAAGAGAAAGAGAAACGAGCAGATGAATTGATTATTGCTAACAAGGAATTGATTTTTCAAAATGAAGAAAAAGAAAAACGTGCTGCTGAATTAGTCATAGCTGAATACTCAAGAAGCTTGATTGAAGCCAGCTTAGACCCATTATTTACAATTTCGCCAACGGGAGAAATCACCGACATGAATCAAGCATCGTTGGAAATTTTAGATAAAAAAAGAGAAGAATTAATCGGCACAGAATTTCTTAATTATTTTACTGATTCAAAAAAAGCAAAAGCTGGTTACCAACAAATTTTTGCAAAAGGATTTGTAACTGATTATCCTTTAACGATGAAAGATGGCAAACTCACAGATGTTTTATTTAATGGGTCATTGTATAAAGATGATAAAGGAAAAGTGCTTGGAGCTGTGGTTGTAGCCCGTGATATCACTGAGCAAAAACGAATTGAAAAAGAATTGACTGAAGCAGAAGTTTTTGCTGAATTCGCCACCGGAATTGCCGAAGAAGCAAAAGGGAAAGCAGAAAGTGCTACTGTGATTGCGATGGAAGCATTAAAGGCTAAGCAACAATTTTTGAGCAACATGAGTCACGAAATTCGTACGCCCATGAATGCCATTATTGGTTTTACAAAAGTGGTGTTGAAAACAGATTTAAACGCTAAGCAAAAAGAATATTTGAATGCCATCAAAATCAGCGGTGATGCGTTGATTGTGCTCATCAATGATATTTTAGATTTGGCAAAAGTGGATGCTGGTAAAATGGTTTTTGAGCAAACACCTTTCAAAATGTCGATGTCCATTTCATCCATGTTGCATTTGTTTGAAACAAAAATTCAAGAGAAAAATTTAGAATTAGTATTTGAATACGACAACAAAATTCCTGCTGTCTTATTGGGCGATTCGGTTCGCTTACATCAGATTATTTTGAACTTATTAAGTAACGCTGTGAAATTTACAAGCGTTGGGAAAATAATATTGAAGGTGAAATTGATGAGTGAAGATGAAGAAAAAGTGAATGTGGAATTTTCGGTTGCAGATACTGGTGTTGGAATTCCTGAAAATAAATTGGCTTTTATTTTTGAAAATTTTCAACAAGCAAGTAGCAGCACATCAAGGCTGTATGGCGGAACTGGATTGGGTTTGGCAATTGTAAAACAATTAGTAGAACAACAAGGTGGCAAAATAAATGTAGAAAGTAAAGTTGAGGAAGGTTCTGTTTTTAAATTCAATTTAAGTTTTAGAAAAACAAAAGCGGCAGCCGAAAGTGAAACAGAAATGATTGAGTTAGATGATGAAATGCAAAACATAAAAGTATTAGTGGTAGAAGATATGGCTTTGAATCAATTGCTGATGAAAACTTTGTTAGATGATTTTGGATTTGAAAGAGAAATGGCTGACAATGGAAAAATTGCCATTGAAAAATTACAATCAAAATCTTACGATATTATTTTGATGGACTTGCAAATGCCTGAAATGAATGGGTTTGAAGCCACCGAATATATTCGCAACACACTGCATTCTAAAATTCCAATCATTGCATTAACGGCTGATGTAACAACTGTTGATTTGGCAAAATGCACTGCTGTGGGTATGAACGATTACATCGCAAAGCCCGTGGATGAAAAATTATTGTACAATAAAATTGTAGGATTAGTGAAGAAAACAATTTTGATGAAAGCCAACGACAGTAAGGCTGATGAAGCAATTGACAATAAAAAGCTCAAGTACATTGATTTGGATTATTTGAACAGAAGAACAAAATCAAATCCTACGTTAATGGCTGAAATGATTTCACTTTATTTAAAACAAACGCCATCATTAGTATTACTGATGAAACAAAGTTTGCAAGAAAAAAATTGGGATGCTTTGCATGCTGCTGTTCACAAAATAATTCCATCATTCGCCATTATGGGCATCAGTGGCGACTTTGAGAGCATGGCAAAAAAGATTCAGGAATATGCCAGCACACAGCAACAGGCTGATTTAATACACGATATGGTTTTACAATTAGAAAATGTTTGTACACAAGCTTGCCATGAATTAGAAGAGGAATTGATGAGAATTAAAAACACACACAAATGAACAAGGAAAAAATAAAAATATTTTTGGTGGATGATGATGCATTGTTTCTTAAAAATTTGGAAATAGAATTTAAACAACATGCCGATTTTGAAATTGAAACTTACGCTACAGGCGAATTGTGCTTACAAAATTTGTATCATCATCCTGATGTCATCATTTTGGATTATCATTTAGAAGGCATAGAAACCAACGCTATCAATGGTTTACAAACACTCGACAAAATAAAAATATTCAACCCCGATATTCCTGTGGTGATGTTATCTTCTCAAGATAAAATTGATGTAGCCATCAATTGCATGCATCATCGTGCTTTTGATTATGTAGTGAAAAGTGAAACAGCTTTTGTTCGTTTACAAAAAATTATCACTACCATTTTTAAATACAAAAGGATGGAAAAAACTTTGAGTTGGTACATGGAAAGAATGTAGAAATGTGTGAATCATGTAACTCTTCTCATTAGTTATGTAACGCCAAAACACTTGATGTAAAGCAACTTTACACCATGCTTGAAATTAAAAAGGAAGGGGTGTTGCTCAATAAAACCAATCTCAATTTTGAAAATGAAGGAGTGTTAAATCCTGCTGCAATTCGGGAAGGTGAATTTGTTCATCTCTTTTATCGTGCGGTGAGCATTGGTAATTTTTCAAGTATTGGTTATTGCAAATTAAAAGGGCCATTAACAGTTGAAGAACGAATGCCAGAGCCCATTCTATCGCCAACATTCGAATATGAATCGCATGGAATGGAAGACCCACGAATTGTAAAAATTGATGACACTTATTATCTCACTTACACCGCATACGATGGTGTAAATGCCTTAGGCGCATTAGCTGTTTCAAAAGATTTAAAGCATTTTGAAAAGAAAGGATTGATTGTGCCGCAAATAACTTATCAAGAATTTAGTCGATTAGCAGAAGCAAAGAAATCTCTCAATGAAAAATATGTTCGATACAATGAACACGAAGGTGTAGTTGAGTTTCAAGGAAAAGAAATGTTTCTGTGGGATAAAAATTTGATTTTTTTTCCACGAAGAATTGATGGCAAATTATACTTTCTACACCGCATCAAACCTGATATTCAGATTGTGGTGGGTGTGAAAGACTTGGAAGAATTAACACCAGATTTTTGGAGAAATTACTTTCTACATTTTGAAGAATGGATAGTGCTATCGCCAAAGTATCAGCATGAAGTAAGCTATGTTGGCGGCGGTTGCCCTCCAATTGAAACCAAAAATGGGTGGCTGCTAATTTATCATGGCGTTTGTGATTCTGTGAATGGTTATGTGTATTCGGCCTGTGCAGCATTATTAGATTTGCAAAATCCACAAAAAGAAATTGCCAGATTAC
>CAIQHW010000476.1 GCA_903871715.1 uncultured bacterium | reverse complement strand
TCAGGTTGATGCGACCATTGAAATCTTTGCGCTGCGGTCTTCTGATAAATTTGAAGAAGTGAAAGGTGTACATTCTATCACTTCAAAAAATCAGATTCCGAATGATTTGAATTTTATCATTATCAGCAATCCAACTGCTCAACATTACGAAACTATCAAAGAATTTGCAGAAAAAAACATTCCGTTATTTATTGAAAAACCTTTGTTTCATCAACTCGAAGAAATTGATTTCAAAACGCCAATCACTTATGTAGCCTCCAATCTGCGCTTTCATCCTTGCATTGTTTGGTTGAAAAAGAACATTAATTTTCTCGAAAAAATAAATGAAGTAAGTGTGTATTGCGGCAGCTATTTACCTGATTGGCGCAAGAATGTTGACTACCAAAAAATTTACAGTGCCAACGCTGCAATGGGCGGTGGTGCTCATCTTGACTTGATTCATGAATTGGATTATTGCTACTATTTATTTGGGAAGCCTACTTCATCGCACAAATTATTGAAGCATCAATCATCGTTAAAAATCAACGCAGTTGATTATGCCAATTATCAATTGGATTATAAAGAATTTGCAGTGAATGTTACGTTGAATTATTTCCGCCGTGATGTAAAACGACAAATTGAATTGGTTTGTAAAAATGAAACTTACACCATTGATTTGGTAAATAATGAAATCATAAAAATGGATGAAGTCATAGAAAAGTATGATGTAGAGCCACTTTTCACATACATTGAGCAACTAAAATATTTTATGGATTGTTTGCAGCACCATAAACATCCAATGAATGATGTTATGGAAGCCAATGAAGTTTTAAAAATTTGTTTAGGATAAAAAATACCCACAGATTGCACGGATTATTATTTTCTAAAACTCAATATTAAAACCGTCATGGTGAGCTTGTCGAACCATTTTTGAGATGAAAACAATGTACGTATACATATTGCTTTGTGCTGATAACACTTACTATATTGGAGTTACGAACAATATAGAAAAGCGATTTTATGAACATCAGGATGGCTTTGTGGCTGAATGTTATACTTACACACGAAGACCATTGGAATTAAAATTCTATGAAATGTTTAATTCGCCAAAAGAAGCTATTAAATTTGAGAAGCAAATTAAAAAATGGAGCAGAGCAAAGAAAGAAGCATTAATTAATCGTGATTGGGAATTGTTGAAGGAACTTTCAAAATCAAAAAATAATGGTTCGACAAGCTCACCATGACAGAAAATATTTTGAAGTAGAATTATAAAAAAATGTCAAAAGAAAAAATAATCGTCATCACTGGAGCAAAAGGTTTGCTTGGAAAAGAGTTTGTAAATCACTGTCGAAGCAAAGGTTTCAGAGTGATTGAAGCTGATGTAAAAACCGAAACTGATTTAGATAATGACCAGTATCAATTGGATATTACCAATGAAGAATCGGTTGAAACCTGCATAAAAGCTATTGTTGCAAAGCATGGAAGAATTGATGGTTGGGTAAATAATGCTTATCCAAGAACAGCGGATTGGGGAATGCCTGATGCCGATTTGCCTTTTGAAAGCTGGCGCAAAAACGTTGATATGCACCTCAATGGCTATTATTTGTGTTGCAATAAAATCATCAAACAAATGAAGCTGCAAGGCTTTGGAAGCATTGTGAATCTTGCTTCAATTTATGGTGTGCAAGCGCCTGATTTCAGCATTTACGAAGGCACACAAATGGGCAATGCAATAATTTATTCGGCAATCAAAGGTGGCATTGTGAACCTCACTCGTTATTTAGCTTCAGCAAATGGGCAGTTTGGAATCAGAGTAAATACAGTTTCGCCAGGTGGAATTTTTGATAATCAAAATCCATCTTTTGTGGCCAATTACAATAAAAAAGTTCCATTAAAAAGAATGGGTTTACCAAAAGACATTGCTCCTTCTATTGCATTTTTATTGAGCGATGATGCGGCTTACATCACCGGACACAATTTGATGGTAGATGGTGGTTGGACGATAGTGTAATAGTTAAAAATGAAGATTGAATTGATAACTGATAGAAAATTTCACGATCCACAATGGAAACATGCCATTGAAGCGATGGAAAAACTTTCGCTGAAATTGCCGTGGACAAATCGTTTACGGCATCCATATTATTTTTCTTTCAAAAGAAATTTCAAGAATGGAGTGAAATTATACTTCAGTCATTGGGTGGAATCATTTTTATTTTTCTTTAAGCATTTTGGAAAAATATTTTTAGGTAAGCAAGCAAATTCAATCACCAATAATTCGCCCATTTTAATTTTATTGGATAATAACACAGCATATTTGAATGCTTTGTTACCGCTTGTAAAATCGCTTCAGCAAAGCAACAGAAAGTTTGAATGTTTTATTCCGAAAGACAAACAAGATGCAGTATTGAACAGATTTCGTCAAGAAAATA
Source organism: uncultured bacterium (assembly GCA_903871715.1). Taxonomy (GTDB): domain Bacteria; phylum Bacteroidota; class Bacteroidia; order Chitinophagales; family CAIODY01; genus CAIODY01. Next base: position 511 of record CAIQHW010000476.1, on the reverse strand, counting down.
TTTCACTTCCAAATATCGTAGATGAAGATTTTTTTCTTCCAAAAAATTATTTCACTTCATTTTTAAAAGCAGATTTTAAATCAAGATTAGATTTACTGAAATGGATTTTTGGAAATACAAAAAAGAAGTTCTTTTTATTCCAGCATGTGTGGCAATATGCTTTGCAACAGCATTTGTATGGCAATTCTGTTCAGCAATTTTTGCAAACAAAAAAATATTTACTCGGCGCAGGCGACCATTGGTTTTGGGATTCCTTATTTTATTTTGAAGCATCAAAAACTGATTGTCAAAGCATCATTTTGCAACATGGTTTGATGGGTGAATTCAATTATCCGATGCATTCCAAAAAATATTGGGTTTGGGGCAAGCATGATTATGAAGTAATGCTGAATGATTTCAAAGCCAATACTAAAGAGTTGGAAATTATAGGCAGTGCTCATTTTGACACGTTTGCACAAAAATTAAACATCACTCAAAAAACGTTTGAAAGAAAATCCATCACGTTTTTTAC
>CAIQHW010000475.1 GCA_903871715.1 uncultured bacterium | reverse complement strand
AAGGAATTGGACCAACATACATGGATAAAACTGGGCGAAATGGTTTACGAGTGGGCGATATTTTATCGCCAAAATTCAGCGAAAAATATGAAGCGTTGAAACAAAAACATTTGGCACTCATCAACAATTACAATTACGATTTTGATATTGCGCAAATTGAAAAAGATTGGATGGAAGCAATTGAAAAAATGCAAGAATTTAACATGGTAGATGGCGAATATTTCATCAATCAAGAAATTGCAAAAGGCAAAAAAATATTAGCCGAAGGTGCGCAAGGCAGCATGTTGGATATTGATTTTGGCACTTATCCATTTGTAACTTCTTCCAACACCATCACCGCTTCGGCGTGCACAGGTTTGGGCATTGCACCCACACATATTGGTAGAGTGATTGGCATCACAAAGGCTTACTGCACCAGAGTTGGCGGCGGTCCGTTTCCATCTGAATTGGAAGATGCGATGGGCGAAAAATTGCGCCAGCAAGGCAATGAATTTGGCAGCACTACTGGCAGACCACGACGATGTGGTTGGTTAGATTTGATTGCACTAAATTATGCCATCATGCTGAATGGCGTAACCCACTTGGTTTTAACCAAGGCCGATGTGATGAATAATTTTGACGAAATAAAAATTTGTACCGCTTATAAAACCGATAAAGAAACTTTTACACAATTGCCTTATGATTTGATGGATGAAAATATTACACCGCAATATACTTCGCTAAAAGGCTGGAATAGCGATTTGGCTTCGTTTTCGAGCCAAGCTAATTTGCCTGAAGCGTTTAAAAACTATTTAAAGTTTGTAACTGAATTTACTGCTGTTCCATTTTTATACATTTCAACAGGATCAGAACGCAGTCAATTAATTATCGACTAAATCATTTTTAACTACCAATTCTTTCATCGTGAAAAAAATATTTTTGCTTGCTGTTGCTTTTTTAGGTTTAGCATTTTTTATAAAATCATTAGCACAAACAGATAATCATAAAGATGCTGAAGCTGCTGCTACATTGGCTTCACAAGCTTGGTTGAAAATTATTGATGCAGAAGATTATGCTAAAAGTTATTTGGAAACGGGCAAGATTTTTCAATCGGCAGTAACCAACGAAAAATGGATTAGCAGCATCACTCCTATTCGCAAACAAATGGGCAAATTAATTGCTCGTGAAAATTTTTCAACGACATATACCACCACTGTGCCTGGCGCACCCGATGGCGAATATGTGATTTTACAATTCAAAACTTCTTTTGCCAATAAAAAAGAAGCCACCGAAACAGTAAGTGTGGTAAAAGAAAATGGCAGTTGGAAAGTGGTGGGCTATTTTATAAAGTAGCGTTGAAATTCTATTTTACCAACCCTTTTATCTTTTCTAAAACCTTCCCAATCCCACTCACATCAGTACCTCCAGCAGTTGCTAAAGTTTTATTACCGCCACCGCCACCTTTGATAAATAGAGCAATATGTTCTTTAATAATTTTTCCTGCATCTAAAGTTGAGTTGTCGTTAACAGCCACAGCAACACTTGCTTTGCCGCCAATATTCGCAGCTAAACAAATTAAATAATTGCCTTCAATTTCTGTTTTGAATTCATGACACATTTTCTTCAAAGCATCGGCATTGCTCACTTCAATCATTTCTGCAATCACAGTTGTGTTGTTGATGATTTGTTTTTTCTGCAACAATTCCTGACGCAAAACCACCAATTGTTTGGCTTCTAATTTTTCAATTTGCTTTTGCAAAGAGTCATTTTCGATTTGCAATTTTTGAATAACATTAATCGGATTAGGGTTATTGGTAAGACTTTTTATTGCATCTAAAAGTGCTAATTTTTCGTGAACAAAATTTATAGCAGCCTCACCAGTTATTACTTCTATTCTTCTCACACCAGAACCAACAGCAGCTTCGCTTATTATTTTACAAAAACCAATTTCATTTGTTGATTTTACATGGGTGCCTCCACACAATTCAATTGAATAATCTTTGTCCATTGTTACTACACGAACCTTATCTCCATATTTTTCTCCAAACAATGCCATTGCACCTAATTACAATGCTTCTT
>CAIQHW010000474.1 GCA_903871715.1 uncultured bacterium | reverse complement strand
ACGCCGCCTTTTTGATTCGCAATCGTAATAACTTTAGCCATAAAATGTTTTCAGAAAAAATTTTCGATAAAGGTAAGGTATAAAGTAGCAATGATTATCCACAAACAATTCACGTTTCCGCAAAAATTATTTTTTAAAACTAAAAACATCCTTCACTGTTGCTTGTTTTCAATTTATCTTTGCACCATAAAATGAAAAAGACTTACTTAATTGGATTGATTTTAATTGCTGTGTGCATCGCCGTAATCATCACACTGGTGGGCGATTTTAGCAGTTATGAAACTTTTGCATCGGCTCGAAAAATGCCACAAACACAATTTCATATTGTGGGCACATTAGACACTTTGCATGCCACAGAATACAACGCTTTGCAAAATGCCAACCAATTTTGTTTTTACATGAAAGATAAAAATGGCGAAAGTGTGAAGGTAATTTATCCTGATGTGGAACCCAAAGATTTTAAACGCAGCGACCAAATTGTGATTGTGGGAAAGATTAATGGTGTTGACTTTCAAGCCAGTTCGATGGTGTTAAAATGCCCCAGCAAATATACCGATTCTAAAAAAGAACAAAAAGAATTTAGAGCAAAAACAATTTAATAACTCAATTGCGCAATGATTGAAAATTCTTACAACTCTTTCAACTTTTTTTCGAGCTTAAACATTTCATCTCTTAATCTTGCAGCTTCCATAAAATCCATATCCTTTGCGGCTTTCTGCATTTGCGATTTGGTTTCGGCTACCAACTTTTCTAATTGTGGTTTGCTTAAATATTGTTCCAATGGGTCGGCTACTTGCCCCAAAGCTTCTTCGTTTTCTACATAATAAGCAGTTCCTTTTCCTTGAATTTCGAGTACCGAAGGTTGTTTAAAAATTTGTTCGGTGCTGCGCACAATAGTGGTAGGTGTAATGCCATGTTCGGCATTATAAGCCATTTGTTTTTCACGTCTGCGGCTGGTTTCATCTATCGTTTGTTGCATGCTTTTGGTAATTTTATCGGCATACATAATTACCAAGCCATTGCTATTTCGTGCCGCTCTGCCAGCGGTTTGTGTTAATGAACGAGCATTGCGCAAAAAGCCTTCTTTATCGGCATCTAATATGGCAACGAGAGAAACTTCAGGCAAGTCTAAACCTTCTCTTAAAAGATTTACACCAATCAGCACATCAAAAATTCCAAGCCGCAAATCGCGAAGAATTTCTACTCGTTCCAGTGTATCCACTTCGCTATGAATATATTTGCATTTCACATCCAATCTTGCAAAATATTTTGCCAACTCCTCTGCCATGCGCTTGGTTAAAGTGGTTACCAAAACGCGTTCTTTTTTATGCACTCTAATTTCAATTTCGTTCAGCAAATCATCAATTTGATTCAAAACTGGGCGAACTTCAATAGGTGGGTCTAACAAGCCGGTTGGGCGTACAACCTGCTCCACCACTACACCTTCGGTTTGTTCCAATTCAAAATCGGCAGGCGTAGCACTTACATACACCACCTGATTGAGCAAATTCATAAACTCATTTTTATTCAGCGGACGATTGTCTAATGCTGATGGCAAGCGAAATCCATAATCTACCAAATTTACTTTTCGGCTTCTATCGCCGCCATACATCGCTCCTATTTGCGGCATAGTTACATGGCTTTCATCCACAATCATTAAATAATCATCGGGGAAATAATCAAGCAAACAAAATGGTCTATCGCCAGGTTTTCTTCTATCCAAAAATCGTGAGTAGTTCTCAATGCCGCTACAGTAGCCCAGTTCACGAATCATTTCTAAATCATAATTTACTCTGTCGCTCAATCTTTTTGCCTCGGCATGTTTGCCAATGCTTTCGTAATAATCGAAAGTGGCTCGTAATTCATCTTGTATTTCGTGAATGATACTTTGAAAATGTTCTTTCGGTGCCACATACATATTGGCTGGAAAAACCGCCATGCTATCCATTTTGCCAATGCGCTTGCCGCTTTCGGGTTCAAACGATTCTAACTCTTCAATTTCATCGCCAAAGAAAGTGATGCGATAAGCAATGTCGGCATAGGCTGGAAAAATATCCACCGTATCACCTTTTACTCTGAAAGTTCCTCTCTTAAAATCAATTTCTGTTCGCGAATACAAAGCATCTACAAACGAGTACAGCAAACGGTTTCGAGCAATCTTTTGTCCAGTTTGAATGCGCACAATACTTTCTTTGTACGATGTTGGATTGCCGATTCCATAAATGCAACTGACCGATGCCAACACAATAATATCACGGCGTCCACTCAACAAAGATGAGGTGGTGCTCAATCTTAATTTTTCCAATTCTTCATTGATGGACAAATCTTTTTCGATGTAAGTATTAGTGGTTGGAATGTAAGCCTCTGGCTGATAATAGTCGTAATAACTTACAAAATATTCCACCGCATTTTCAGGAAAAAAGTTTTTGAATTCGCCATACAATTGCGCCACTAAAGTTTTATTGTGCGATAAAATCAAAGTGGGGCGTTGCACTTGTTGAATCACATTTGCCATTGTAAATGTTTTGCCCGAACCTGTTACACCCAATAGCACTTGGGCTTTTTCGTGGTTATTTAATCCTTCAACCAATTGTTTGATGGCTTGTGGTTGGTCGCCCGATGGCGTAAATTCGGTAGTGAGTTTAAATGGCATCCAGCAAAGATAAGGTGTATAAAAATAGAATGATGTAGTAAAAAAATATTGAAAACTAATAGGTTTGATTATATTTAACAAGGTAAATTAGAACTTAAAGCCTGAGTTATCCATAATGGGATACAACAATAAAGATACAATGAATTTAACAAACTTTGAAAATGAATATTGAGGTCTTTAATGAAATCTTCCCTAAGTGTGTTCATAAAACTATGTCAAGTAAAAAAAACATTTTAATTTCTTGAAAAAAATTTGCTTATCTGCAACTTATTTTTACCTTTGCACTCCTTAAAAAGGGCGCACCATTATCTTTTGCTTTACAAAACTTTATTTTTCAGTTAATAAAATGAATCGCTGCTGCTGCTTAAATTGTTGCTAAATGCTTATTTGGTAATGGTTTTAGAGGCAACAGTTTTTCGTTTGTGTGCAGGTTTAGAATTTTAATTTAGAACTTTTATACGCATATTATGTCAACAAAAAAATCAAAAGAAAGAATTCACTTCGGAAAAATCAAAGCATTGCCTTATCCCGATTTGTTGGATATTCAGTTGCAATCGTTTCGGGATTTCTTCCAATTAGACACTACTTCCGAAAATCGCAGCAATGAAGGTTTGTACAAAGTGTTTCAAGAAAATTTTCCAATTAATGATGCACGAAGCATTTTTAATTTAGAGTTTTTAGATTACTTCGTTGACCCACCTCGATACAGCATGGAAGAGTGTGTAGAACGTGGTTTAACTTACAGCGTCCCTTTGAAAGCCAAGCTGCGCTTAAGTTGTAACGATGCCGAACATATCGATTTTCAAACTATTGTGCAGGATGTATTTTTAGGCAACATCCCTTATTTAACTCCAAAAGGCACATTTATTATTAATGGTGCTGAACGTGTGGTGGTTTCTCAATTGCATCGTTCGCCTGGTGTATTCTTTGGTCAAAGTGTACATCCTAACGGCACAAAAATTTATTCGGCTCGTATCATTCCTTTTAAAGGAGCTTGGATGGAATTTGCTACCGATATCAACAATGTGATGAATGCTTACATTTATAGAAAAAAGAAATTTCCAGTAACTACATTATTGCGTTCGATGGGTTACGAAACTGATAAACAGATTTTAGAATTGTTTGGTTTAGCAGAAGAAATTAAAACTACCAAACAAACTATAAAAGATGCGTTGGGTAAAAAATTGGCGGCTCGTGTATT
>CAIQHW010000473.1 GCA_903871715.1 uncultured bacterium | reverse complement strand
CAACACGTTAGCGCATGTGGCTCCTACATTTCCTGCTCCAATTACGGTTACTTTCATTTGGTTATATTTTTTGTGTGATAAATTAATTTTAGCGGCGCAAAAGTAAGTGTTCGGTTTTATAAAAGCAATGAGCAAATTTGTTAAATGAACTCATTTAAAAAGTTTTATGGCTTATTTCAGAAATTTCATGAGGTAATGATTTTTCTGCAAAAAACATTTGGCAATTTGTAAACTGTGTTGTACATTTGCACTCCAAAAAAAATAAAAACGTTCTTTATGTCACAGAGAATCAGAATTAAACTAAAATCGTACGACCACAATTTGGTTGATAAATCAGCCGAAAAAATTGTGAAAACAGTTCGTGCCACAGGAGCCGTAGTTAGCGGTCCTATTCCGTTGCCAACCGACAAGCGTATCTTCACCGTAAACCGAAGCCCACACGTTGATAAAAAATCAAGAGACCAATTTCAATTATGTACACACAAGCGATTGATGGATATTTTTTCATCCACTTCAAAAACTGTTGATGCCTTAATGAAATTAGAATTGCCAAGTGGTGTAGAAGTAGAAATTAAAGCATAACAGACTTCACGTAAAAAATATGAAGCGCAAATTTTCTGAAAAGAAAGTTTGCGCTTTTTTTATTTTCAGTTTTATCTTCTACATTTATTTTTCTTAAACAAATTTTATGCAAGCCATCTTAATTACCATCGGCGATGAATTATTAATCGGGCAAACGATTGATACCAATTCAGCTTGGATGGGACAACAACTCAATCAAATTGGATTTTGGGTAAAAGAAAAAATTGCCATCAGCGATGATGCAGCGCATATTCTTAAAACGCTTGACTATGCTATATCGCAAGCCGATTTAGTTTTAATCACTGGCGGATTAGGACCAACAAAAGATGACATTACCAAACAAACTTTGTGCAAATATTTTGATGCCAAATTAATATTGAATCAAGAAGTTTTAACCCACGTGGAAAATATTTTCAAACGCCGCGGAATGCCAGTTTCAGAATTATTAGAAATGAATAAACAACAGGCAATGGTGCCCGATTGCTGCACTGTGTTGTTCAATGCCAGTGGCACTGCGCCTGGCATGCTGTTTAAAAAAAATAACGCCATCATCGTTTCTATGCCTGGTGTGCCTTTTGAAATGCAACACATCATGCAAACACATGTGTTGCCGATGATGGAAAAAATATCCGACGAACATGTTTTGCATCGCACATTAATTACGGCTGGAGTAGGTGAAAGTTTTTTGGCTGATAAAATAAAAGATTGGGAAAATGATTTGCCACCATTTTTAAAGTTGGCTTACCTGCCTTCAATTGGAATGGTCAAGTTAAGATTAACTGCCCGTGGGAAAAAAACAGACAACTTACAAATGCCTTTGGATAAAGAGTTTGAAGCTTTGAAAAATTTAGCAAGTGAATTTTTATTTGCTGAAAACGATGAGCCGATGGAAAAAACAATTGGCAAAATGTTGCTGAAAAAAAATGCAAACTTGTGTGTAGCAGAAAGTTGCACTGGCGGATTTATTGCTTCAAAAATGGTGAGCATGGCGGGCAGCAGCAAATATTTTGAAGGCGGTGTGGTCAGTTATTCTTATCAAGCAAAAGAAAATCTATTGGGTGTAAAAAAACAAACACTCGAAAAATTTGGAGCTGTGAGTGAACAATGTGTAACCGAAATGTGCACCAATGTTTTAGAAAAATTCAAAACTGATTTTAGTATTGCGGTAAGCGGAATTGCAGGACCAGACGGCGGTACAGACGATAAACCTGTGGGCACAGTTTGGATTGCAATAGGTTCAAAACACAAAACAACAGCCAAGAAATTTCATTTCACAAAAGATAGAAGCCGAAATATCGAGCTCACTTTTGTGCATGCTTTGAAAATGTTGATGAGTGAATTGAAATAAAAAAGCCTCCTCAAAAAGTTGAAAAGGCTTTGTCCATTTGGTTTTGGTTAAAGTGTGAATTGATGGTTGTCGTTTCACTTTTCAAAGATAGAAACAAATTTTTTCGCGGCGCAAAAAACATTTCATCATTTTGTCCACAATTTATTTTTTCAAAATCACCTCAAAATATTTTTTAACAAAAAATATTTATCGCCTGCAAACCTTTTGTTCATCAATGTTTTAAGAGTTTGTAATTTGTAATTTACAATTTACAATTTGCCATTCACATTTTGTAATCCACATTTTT
>CAIQHW010000472.1 GCA_903871715.1 uncultured bacterium | reverse complement strand
GTGAAAGCAATTGCTGAAGGAAAATTTAAAGAGGAGATTTTGCCTGTGGAAGTGGAAGAAGTTTATTTAGATGAAAATAAAAAACGCAAAACTAAAAAGTCAATTGTGGCTGTGGATGAAGGTCCAAGAGCTGATACATCCTTAGAAGCATTAGCAAAATTGAAACCAGTGTTTGCCGTAAATGGAACTGTAACTGCTGGTAATAGTTCGCAAACTAGCGATGGTGCTGCATTTGTTGTAGTGATGAGTGAAAGATTGATGAAGCAATTGAATAAAAGTCCGATTGGCAGATTGTTAGGTTGTGTGAGTGCAGGTGTAAATCCAAGAGTGATGGGTGTTGGGCCAATTGCTGCCATCCCGAAAGTATTGGCACAAGTGGGTTTGAAGCAAGATGAAATAAATTTGTTTGAAATCAATGAAGCGTTTTCATCACAGTCGTTGTCTATAGTAAGAGAATTACGTATAAATACGGATTTGCTGAATGTAAACGGTGGCGCAATTTCGCTCGGACATCCATTGGGGTGTAGTGGCGCAAAATTGAGTATTCAAATATTGAATGAATTGAAAAGAAGAAATCAGAAATACGGCATTGTTTCAGCATGTGTAGGCGGCGGACAAGGCATTGCTGGTGTGATAGAAAGGTTTAATTAAGAAATAAACTTTCGAGTGTTTCTTTTTTCTAAAAATAAGTCTATTTTTGTAGCATACATAAGTCATAGTAAATTATAACCTATCGCAAAAATTCTGAGACCACTTTTTTTGAATTTTTGTAACGACATTTAATAACCAAATGAGCATGAAAAAACTCTTACTGTTTTGTTTAATTTTTACGCTATCTTCCTTTGTGTATAAGGCTTACAGCCAAGAGGAATTGCAAGAAGAAGATACGCAACTGACGCTTACAAAGGCCCAACAAAAAAAGTTGGCTCAAGATGCAGCCAAGCAGAAAAAAGCAAAAACAACGTCTTCAAAAACTACAAAAGCTACATCAAAAGTGAAAGCAGATGATGGGGGTGATGAATATTCTTTGGGCGGTGCAGATACTTCGTCGGTTAAAACAGCAAAAACAAAAGCAGCAAAACCTACTTCTAAAACTGATATTTCAAAATCGAAAACAAAATCTAAAAAACCAGAAGTGGTAAAAGAAGTAGTTCCAGAAACGCCGCTGCCGCCTGCTCTGAAGGCTGAAAGTGGTGATAGAGTTTATACTGCGCAAAATAAAAGTACCAACCCGCCTACCTATGAAGTATTGGATTCGGCAAAGCAAGGTAAATTGAATTTATACAGACCATTAAATGATACAAATTGGATTTCAAAAAGAAATATGCGTCAAGCTCATGAATACAAGGCAGGGACAGACCCATATCCAGCTAAACCCAAGAATATGTTTGAAGTTGGGCTAAACATTGGTGCGCCTTATATTAGTGGTGATGTTCAACCTTGGTTTCGATTTGGTAAAACGAATGGCTGGGGCTTTACGGCTCGAAAAGCATTGGGTTATGTAGTTTCGTTGCGATTCCAATATAATCAAGGTACTTCATATGGTTTGGGCTGGAAAGGTGTAGCAGTAGGTATCAACAACAATAAAGGAATGAATGGAACCTATGATTCAACAGTAAATTATAAAGGAATTCCAGGTAAGATTTATTTAAACTACAAAAATAATTACAAATCATTGTATACTCAATTGGTTATTAATTTAAATAACATCAAATTTCATAAAGAACGCCCCAAAGTTATTTTCTATGCTGTGGTTGGTGGTGGACCTTTACTCTATCACACTTATATTGACCAATTGGATGCCAACGGAAAAAGATATAACTACTCAAAAATAACAGGAAATGACAATGACCATAATGTTTCAACCAACATTAAAAAGCAGTTAAAAGCTATGTATGACGGCAGTTATGAATCTGATGCCGAGCAAGATGCTTCATTTATGCATTTGGGTTCTACGAATGCGCACGGCGTTTATCCTTATCATGTTGATATTACTGCATGTTTAGGTATGGGAATGAGTGTTAGATTAGATAGAAAATGGACATTAAATTTTGAAACGTTAGAAACATTAACTGGCGATGATTTATTGGATGGGCAACGCTGGGATGAATACGGTGGCTTAAGTAGTAGCAATGACAATTTAAATTACACTTCAATAAGTTTGAATTACAACATTGGCAGCCAAGCTTCAGAGCCTTTATGGTGGCTGAATCCTGTAGACAATCAACTTGTTATTTTAAATGAAACAAAAAATAAATTAGCTCGAATTCCTGAATTTACAGATAGTGATAATGATGGCGTAATTGACTTTTTAGATAGAGAACCCAACACACCAGAAGGCTGCCCAGTTGACACACATGGTGTAATGTTGGATAGTGATAAAGATGGAATTCCGGATTGTAAAGACAAAGAACCTTTTTCACCCCCAGGCGCAAAAGTAGATGCAGAAGGCGTTGCAGAGAAAAAAAGCAATCCCGAAATGGATTCATTAATGGTGCACGTTAAAGATTTAATTGCAAATAGCAAAGGGAAGAATGCTACTTTCCCTGGTTGGTATTTGCCTATGATTCATTTTGATTTGGATAAAGATTATATCAAACCAGATTTTTATCCTGATTTATTTCATGTAGCTCAAGTTTTGAAAATGTATCCGCAAATGAAATTGTATGTAGATGGGCACACTGATATTCGACACTCTAATAAATACAATGAAGAATTATCACATCGCAGAGCTGAAAATGCAAGAAATTTTTTGTTGAAAAATTATGGTGTTGACCCTGCAAGATTGATTGTAAGATATTTGGGTAAAACAACCAACTTGGTTAAAGATTTACCCGACCATTATGATTCAAGATTTGAACGCGAACAATATATTAATCGCCGTGTTGAATTTACGGTCGTTCC
>CAIQHW010000471.1 GCA_903871715.1 uncultured bacterium | reverse complement strand
TCAGTAAAATTCGGAGCCACAGTGCTTTTCGACAATGTCAGTTTTGTTATCAACCCACGTGAACGTGTAGGTTTGGCTGGCAAAAACGGTGCAGGCAAATCCACTTTAATGAAAATTATTGCAGGTTGGCAAAACAGCACCACAGGCTCAATTGATGTAGCAAAAGGAACTAAAATCTGCTACCTCCCACAAGATTTAAAAGTCAATTTAGATAAAACAGTTTTGGCTGAAACTAAAACTGCTTTTGATGAAATCATGCGTTTGCAAAAGCGCTTGGAAGAAGTTACCGATTTAATTATCAATACAGACCCTAACCATGATAAATACATGGACTGGTTGGTGGAACAAAGCGATATCATGGAGCGCATGGATATTTTAGGCGCTGAAACAATTGAAGCAGACACCATCAAAGTATTAGAGGGCTTGGGTTTCAAGCAAACAGATTTTGATCGCCATACTTCTGAATTGAGCGGCGGTTGGTTAATGCGTATTGAGTTGGCGAAAATTCTATTGCAACACCCCGATGTAATTTTATTGGATGAACCTACCAATCACTTGGATATTGAGAGTATTCAGTGGTTGGAAGAATGGTTAAATAATTATAGCGGCGTTGTTTTAATGGTAAGCCATGATAGAACTTTCTTGAATACAGTTACCAACAGAACTATTGAAATCAGTAATCAAAAAATTTATGACTACAAATGCAAATACGATGACTATCTGATTGAACGAGTTACCCAACGTGAGTTGCAACTGGCTACCCAGAAAAATCAGATGAAGGAATACGAACGCACTGAAGCATTGATTGATAAGTTCAGAGCTAAGGCAAGTAAAGCCACCATGGCTCAATCACTCATTAAAAAGTTGGATAGAATGGAGGTGATGGAAGTTGATAATGAGGATACTTCTTCTATGAAATTCACTTTTCCTGATGCGCCAAGAAGTGGTTTAAATGTGATTGAAGTTATTGGCTTAAGCAAAAGTTTTGGTGAAAAAAATATTCTGAAAAACGTAAGTTTAAAAATAGAACGTGGTGAAAAAATTGGTTTTGTAGGTAAGAATGGAATGGGTAAAACCACTATGGGTAAAATGATTGTGGGTGAAGAAAGTTTTGAAGGCGTTTTAAATATTGGAACAAATGTTTCAATTGGGTATTATGCTCAGCATCAATCTGAAAAATTACAAAGCAACGATACAGTTCTTGAAACGATTGAAAATGCTATGCATCCAGGTGCTAATATGAATGCAAGAAGTTTGCTTGGTGCATTTTTATTCAGTGGTGAAAATGTAACCAAACGTGTAAAAGTATTGAGTGGCGGTGAAAAAAGCAGATTGAGTTTAGCAAAATTGATGTTGGAAGAACACAATGTTTTGATTCTGGATGAACCTACAAATCACTTAGATATCCGAAGCATTGAAGTGTTGAAAGATGCATTGGAAAGATTCAACGGAACGATCATTGTAATAAGTCATGATAGAGATTTCTTAGCTGGTTTAACAAGTAAAACATTTGAATTTTTAGATGGTAATGTGAAAGAATATTTGGGTGATATTAACTATTTCTTAGAGCAGAAAAAACTAGGCAACATTCGTGATTTTGAAGAACAAATGGCTGCTAACTTGAAAGCAAAAGAAAAGAAATCGAAAGAAGAGAAATCAGATAATCGAGTGGATGAAAAAGAGAAAGAACGCCGAAAAAAAGATTTAGAAAATTGTGAAAAGAAAATTGCTACCACTGAACATGCAATCTCAGTAATCGAATCAAAAATGGGTAGCATGGCTGATTTCAATGGCAACGAATACAAGCAATTGTTTGCTGAACACCAAAAATTAAAAAATGAATTGCTGGCTTTGATGAATAGTTGGGAAGAATTGGTGAGTGAAAGTGTTTAGTTTTTTTTTGTAAAAAAATCTTATTTTTGAAATTCTCATTTTAATAATGATAAATCATGCGAACAACCACTTCTGAAACTGGCAGCAGCCAACAACAAGAAAAAATAGCACTCACAGTTTTAATTGTGTTTGCTTTAATTATTTTTTTGGCACAATCGCTTCAATTTTTAAACTCACGAAGAATTGCTGGAAAATATAGCAAGTTAATTGCAGATTGCTCTTATGATATCAGAACCATCAATGATTTACTGGTACATTCAGCCAACATACAACGAAATGCTCTAAACGTATTATTAAGTGAAAATGCGGACCAAAAAACTGTTTTCAAAATAAAAATCCAAGACAATTTAGCATTGGATAAAGCGGATATTAAAAAGTTGGATAGTTCTGTTTTTGCGCTCTCTCATCAAAATGAAAAAGATGCTATTGAGCAAATAGAGGCTGCAAATGCTTTATACATCAGCAAATTGGATACGTTGTTAAATTTAGTTGATGAAAATAAAATTCAACAAGCATCTGATTATCGTTTAAATTTTTTACGACCAACTTATGCTAATTACCAAGATTTGCAAAAGGAACTTTCATTGCAGCTTACAAAAAACCTAATAAAGGAAAGTGAACGTTTAACTTCATACACCAACCGAAGTAGCTTAACACTTCTACTGATGGGCTTTTCACCAATATTTTTTGCGTTGATTGTGTTATTGTATTTCGCCGTTCGGTTTTTTCGTTCACGACGACATTGATTTATTTCATTACCACCGCAATAGTTGCTATACTCACTTTCACATTTTTAATTTGATTCAAAACGCTGCAACAAGCGTCCAGCGTAGCTCCTGTAGTCAATACATCATCTACCAGCAAAATGTGTTTATTTTCTAAGAGCGATTCATCCAGGCAATCGAAATCGTGTTCAACATTTTTCCAGCGTTCAAATTTTTTCTTTCTCGTTTGCGATTCGCCTAAATTTAATCTTTTCAAACCATCTGCAAACACTGATATATGCATGGTTTCAGCCAAACCATTGGCAAATAATTCCGATTGATTATATCCACGTTTTATTTTTTTAGTAGCATGCAATGGCACAGGCACAATGCAATCAATGGTTGAATAATCTTGCTCTTGCTCCAATAATTTGCCATACTTTTTCCCTAAAAAAATACCGATTTCTTTTTTGTTTTGATACTTCAATAAATGAACCAAATGCTGCACCATACCTTCTTTTGCAAACAACAACATGCTCGTTGCATTTTCGATTTTTGCTCTTCCTACAAATTTTTCGCTCACAAAATTTTGATGGTGTTGGTGAAATGGCGTAATTTTCAATTGGCTCTCACAGCCCATGCACAGCACTTCTTCGCCTTTGTGCAATTGCTTTCCACAACCCAAACATGGGTTGGGAAAAAATAAATGAAATAGGTTTTCAAAATTATTTTTTACTACCGTAAGCATAATTTTATTGAGCAATTGCTAAGTGAGTAATGGTCTAATTATTAAATGCCTTCCACCCAGCTGCATCAATTTTCACTTTGTTATTTCCTTTGGTGATTAATTCAACAACGTTTGCAAATTCAGTGGTGTAGCCAATTACACGAATTTCAGGTTCATCTTTTATCTTGTCATAATCATTTTGTGAAATGGTAAATAACAACTCATAATCTTCGCCGCCATTCATCATCGCAGTAACTGGGTCGATGTTCATTTTCACTGCCATTTCATAAGTATCCGATTGAATCGGAATTTTATCTTCATAAATAATTGCGCCGCAATTACTCTGTTTGCACAAATGGTGCAACTCACTGCTCAAGCCATCTGATACATCAATCATCGAAGTGGGCACAATATTTTTTTCAGCAAAAATGTCAACAATATCTTTTCGTGCTTCAGGTTTTAATTGTCGTTGCAATAAAAATTTTTGATTCTCCAAATCAGTTGATGCGCCCGGATGTGCGATGAACACTTGCTTTTCACGTTCCAACAATTGCAAACCCATAAATGCAGCACCCAAATCGCCACTCACACAAATCAAATCTTTTGGCTTTGCGCCATTTCTATACACCACTTTTTCTTTCGCCACTTCACCAATAATTGTGATGCTCAAAAACAATCCCTTCAAAGAACTGGTGGTATCGCCGCCAATCAAATCAACGCGATATTTTTCACAAGCAACTTTCATTCCTTCATAAATTTCGCTAATTGCCTCTACTGTATATTTACTGCTCAATGCCATTGAAACTGTTATATACAAGGGCTTTCCATTCATCGCATACACATCGCTCAAATTCACCACCACGGCTTTATAACCTAGATGTTTCAGCGGTGTGTAAACCAAATCAAAATGAATTCCTTCGGCTAGAATATCGGTACTTACCAAAAAATATTTTTCATCATCTTTTTCAATCACAGCGCAATCATCGCCAACGCCTTTGATGACTGATTTATTTTTTGCTTCAAAATTTTCGGTGAGATGATTAATTAATCCAAATTCGCCGAGTTGGCTGATAGGTGTAGTTTGCATCTTGCAAAATTAATCATCCATTTCAAAAAATATTTTCATTTTTTGGGGCGGCGAGCGGGCTTTTCGCTGCAATCTTTTGTTCGTTCCTCATAAAAGGATTTCCGCTGCAATCCCTGCCGCAGCACATTTCAACTTTATTGTTTTCTAAATTATTCTTCGCCAACTTTAAATTTGTTTTCAATTACTTTTGCACCACATGATTAATCACTTAGATACTTTTCAAAAAAACTTAGGCATCGAAAAAGCAGTGCTGGTGGGTGTTATACAGCAAAATCAAAAAGAAGAACAAGTCAATGAATATTTAGATGAACTTACTTTTTTAGCTGAAACTGCTGGTGCTGTCGCGTTGAAACGATTTACACAACGCATGCAAAAGTTAGATTCCAACACCTTTATCGGCAGCGGAAAATTAGAAGAAATCAGAAATTACATTGAGCAAAATGATGTGAGCTTGGTGATTTTTGATGATGAATTAAGCGGTCGGCAGCAAACAAATATCGAGGCTGTTGTGAAATGCAAAGTGTTAGATAGAACCGGATTAATCTTGGATATTTTTGCTTCACGAGCCCGAACTGCTCATGCAAAAACACAAGTAGAGTTAGCGCAATTGCAATATCTCTTACCTCGGCTAAAAGGCTTGTGGAGCCACTTGGAGCGGCAAAAAGGTGGCATTGGAATGAGAGGGCCAGGCGAAAAAGAAATTGAAACCGACCGCCGATTGGTGAAAGAAAATATTTCAAAACTCAAACACGATTTAACGCAAATTGATAAACAATTTATCACCCAACGCAAAAGCCGTGGCGAAGTAATTCGTGTGGCATTGGTGGGTTACACCAATGTTGGCAAAAGCACTACCATGAATTTGTTGAGCAAAAGCGAAGTGTTTGCCGAAAATAAATTGTTTGCAACGCTTGATACAACTGTTCGCAAAGTGGTGATTGACAGAATTCCTTTTTTGTTGAGTGATACGGTGGGCTTCATTCGCAAGCTGCCACACACTTTGGTAGAAAGTTTTAAATCAACTTTGGATGAGGTGAGAGAAAGCGATATTTTAATTCATGTGGTTGATATTTCGCATCCGCAATTTGAAGACCAAATGAAAACTGTGAATGAAACTTTGTTAGAATTAAAAGTAGCAGACAAACCAACTTTAGTGATTTTCAACAAAATTGATTTGTACGAAAAAAATCATTTTGATGAGCTGACACCATTCAGTGTTCGCAAAGAAATTATAAATGAGCTTGAAAACGCTTGGTTGACAAGACTTCACGGGCAGTGTGTTTTTGTGAGTGCTTTAGAAAAAAGAAATGTAGATGGGCTTCGCAACACCATTTTAGAAAAAGTAAAAGTATTGTATGAAGAGCGTTATCCATTTATTGCTCAAAAATTTTGATGAAGAAAAATAAATTCACACACCTTGTGAATCAATATTTCAAGTGGTAATAAATCAGTTTGATGTATTCATCATAAACAAATAACAAACCTTCTTCGCCTTTCCACCAAGTTTCGATTTTAAATTTTGAAGGGGGTGCGCCATGTACTAAAATTTTCACTGCTGAGTTTTTGAACTTCTTGTCAAACACATAGTTGATGCGCCTTGTATGAAATTTACTGCTTAAAATCATACACGATTTTAATTGATGAGTTTGGCAATATTTCAGCATTGCTTCGCCTTCTTCCAACGTGCTTGTTCCTTCATGAATGACAATAATTGCTGAATCAGGAACGCCCATTTCTATCATTCTAAATTTAGAAACATCCGATTCTTTTTCTTTCATTTTCATCACTTCAAAATCGCCAGTTTGATTTCCACCTGTGCAAATTATTTGTTTGGCAATTCCTTGCTTATACAACAAAGCCGCTTCGGTGGCTCTATCCATGGCATTGCCACTCAACACAACTATTGCATCACATTTTTCAATCGCATCTTCTTTGATTAAAAAATTGCCCATGCCTCGTAAAATATTGTTACGAAAAATTAGCACTAAAAAAAGAAAGATGAATACAATTACTAAGAATTGTACCCATCTTTTTTTGAAAATATTTTTCACTTTTGGTGATTTCTTTTTTTTGAAAATTAGTTGAACATATCTCTCACTTTGTTGAAAAAACCTTTGTCTTCTTTTCCCGGTTGTGGTTTGAAATTGGGTGAAGTTTTTAGTTTTTCTAAAATCTTCTTTTCCTCTGCTGATAAGGCTTTCGGTGTCCAAACATTTACATGAATCAGTTGGTCGCCATGTTCGTAAGATTGTAAACTTGGAATGCCTTTGCCTTTCAATCTAAAAACTTTTCCGCCTTGAGTTCCTTCGGCAATATTGATTTTTGCTTTGCCCGAAATAGTTGGCACTTCAACACTTGTACCCAAGCAAGCATCCACAAAATTCAAATGCAATTCGTAAATCACATTCAAGCCTTCACGTTGCAAAAATTCATTTGGTTCTTCTTCTACATTAATTACCAAATCACCAGCAGCACCACCACGTTCACCAGCATTACCTTTGCCATTCATGCTTAATTGAATGCCATCGGTTGCACCTTTTGGAATATCAATCGTAATAGTTTCTTCGCCACTCACTCTGCCTTCGCCATGACAACTACTGCATTTATTAGCAATCGTTGTGCCTTCGCCATGACAAGTTGGGCAAGTAGTTTGCGTTTGCATTTGCCCCAACATAGTGTTCATCACACGGGTTACAACGCCACGTCCGCCGCAGGTTGCGCAATTACTAAATGATGATTTATCTTTTGCGCCACTGCCACTACAAGTAGTACAAGGCACAAACTTTTTAACTTTTATTTTTTTCTGAACGCCTTCGGCAACTTCTTTTAAAGTAAGTTTTACTTTCACTCTTAAGTTGCTACCTCGAACGCCTCTGCCTCTTGAGCTGCCACCACGGCTTCTTCCGCCGCCGCCGAAGAAACTTCCAAACGGACTTTCATCGCCAAACACATCGCCGAAATTTCGGAAGATGTCGTCCATGTTCATATCATGTCCTTGGAAACCGCCACCACCGCCGTATCCACCATTTGCGCCTGCATGACCAAATTGGTCATACTGACGTTTTTTGGTTTCATCACTCAACACTTCATAAGCTTCGGCAGCTTCTTTAAATTTATCCTCTGCTGCTTTATCGCCTGGATTTCTGTCAGGATGAAATTGCATCGCCACTTTGCGATACGCCTTTTTTAT
>CAIQHW010000470.1 GCA_903871715.1 uncultured bacterium | reverse complement strand
TGCCGAAGCCACTTATATTGGCTCACTTTGGAAATTTAATACTATTAGCCATACCTATTCATCTATAACCTTGGTTATTTATGCTATACTCTATTTTTATGAATTATTAAATGGCGAAATGGAAATCAACTGTTGGCTTTATCCCATGTTTTGGTTAAGTAGTGGCGTGTTGATTTATTTTGGTGTAAATTTGTTTTACTTTATGCTCAATAATTATCTGCTATCTCATGAATATCATATTGCCAGCAATGGTAAAAACATTCATGCCGCAGTTAATATTTTTACTAACCTTATCTTTTCCATTTCATTTTTATGCTTCAAGACATTTTCAACCCAGTAGTTACTTATTATTTTGCTGGCACAGTGGTTATATCTTTATTAATAACCGCCATCATTGCTTTTGTATTGCGCTATCAATATAAAATGAATAAAATTAGGCTGCTAAGAAAAGAAGAAGAAATACAAAAACAACGCGAATTGTATTTAGTGTTGGAACAAGGCGAAGAAAAAGAACGCATTCGTTTGTCGCAAGAGCTACACGAAGGCATTGGACCACAATTAGCAGGGGCAAAAATTTATTTACAAAGTTTATCATCGCAAATAGAATCGGCATTGCCCGATAAATCTATCCAAGATTTGTTTAAACGGATTGAAGAAATAATTTCTGAAACGGTGCTCGAAATTCGCACCACTTCACATTTTTTAAAAGCTGCTTCCTTAAAAAATCAAACCCTCGAACAGGCTGTTAATGGCTTGTGTAGGCAGTTGAGTACTGCTCGTAAGTGTGTTTATACTTGTAGTGCCGATGGTAATTTTGATTTGTTGAACAACGAAATCCGTTTTAATGCTTTTCGTATCATTACCGAATTGCTGATGAACATTTCAAAACATGCACAAGCCACTGAAGCCTCTATTCAATTGCTGGTAGAAGATAATAAACTGCAAATAATGGCTGAAGATAATGGTATCGGTTTCGACCCTAAAGTAAAAGTAGATGGAATAGGATTAACCAATATTGGCAATAGGCTGTTGCTTTTAAAAGGAATGATGAATATCGATTCAACCAGCCAAGGCACCACTATTATTGTAGATATACCATTGCCCACCTTTGTCCTTTAACCTAATTTTTTCATGAACAACAACACCATTGCCATTTACTTTGCCGACGACCACCCTGTGGTTATTGAAGGCTTGCGCCATTTATTTGGCAATCAACCCGAATTTAATGTGGTGGGCACTGCCAACAATGGCACATTGGCCCAGCAAGATATTTTATTGCTTCAACCCCATATAGCCTTGCTTGATATTAGCATGCCCGGCTACACGGGCATCGAAATTATGCAAAACATTAGGCGCAAAGTAACTACTAAGTTCATCATCTTATCTATGTTTACTGAGCCGCAGTTTATTCAAAATGCTATTAATAGTGGGGCTTCGGCTTATTTGTTTAAAAGCACCAGCAACGAAGAAATGCTGCATTGCATCAAAGAAGTGCTACAAGGCAAAACTATTTTTCCCGAGCTACCACCCGATATAACAGGCGAAAAACCTATTGTATTATCCGAACGTGAACTTGGCATCTTGCGTTTG
>CAIQHW010000469.1 GCA_903871715.1 uncultured bacterium | reverse complement strand
CAGCATTTTGTAAATAAAGTTTCACAAAATAAAAGCTACTCGGAAACTGTAGATAGGGTTAGTAACAATACCCTAATTTTAGGGGGAACAACCACATTTGCAGGCATCATTTTAAGCAATGCCATTATCGCTGAAATAGGCTTGGGTATTACTGTTGCAGGTGGTTTAACAAAATTATTGAACCGAATTTAATTTTCAATTTCTATTATCGGTTACTTCTACTTTTGGATGTTTTTTAGCATCGAAAGAAAAGTAAACATCCTCAAAAGGCGCATTGGGCGTAAGTTGTACAATTTCATAAGTATAATGATTGCCGTTTTTATCAAAAATATTGGTGCGCACCATACTCTGCGAAGCCTTATCAATAAATAGTTTTATCTTAAAATAGTTTTTCGATTTATCGGTTGGCGTTAATTCAACCACTTGCAATTCTTTACCATTTTCTTTTACCACTTCGCCCATTTGATACAAAAATCCTTTCTCATAAAGTGTAAAAATATCAGCAGGGCTAATGCCTTTGGCATTTGGTTCATAATTATTTACCGTTACTTCATTGTCATCTTTTGAAAATGACCAAATACTTTTGGTGTCGCAAATAATTTCTAAACTACCTATTTCCACATGATATTTTCCGCCTTTCAACACAATTAAGCCCACTTTTTCTTCTTTGGTTTTGCTGGCAACATTTTCCAAAATCATTTTAAAATTGGCTTTAATAGTTTTGTAACTGCGATATTTTTTACTCATGCCATCTAACAATGCTTTTGTTTTCGGGTCGTTGGAAACAGCAGCAGGCTTAGTTTGTGCGAAAATATTGCTTGCAATAAAAGTTAAAAATACAACAGCAAAAAAGTTTTTAGAAATTGATTTCATTTGTGTTTTTGAAAAATGTTTGCAAATGTACAACGTAAAATCGTGCCAATACTTTTTTCACTTTTCAAAAACATATACCCTTTCAATGCGTATAAAAAAAACTATACGATGGCTTTTATTTGTGCATTTGCATGTAGATATTTGCAACGAAAAATTAATTAAGTAACTACCTTTACACTATTCTCATTTTAAAACACTATCAAAATTATGGCAATCGAACGCATAAAAATTTTATTAGCAGATGACCATCAATTAATTTTAGATGGTATTAATTTATTGTTGAAAGACGCACCAGATATAGATATTGTGGATGAAGCCAATCATGGCGATGAAGTGTTGGATGTGCTTACACGAAGAAAAATTGACGTGATTTTGATGGATATAAATATGCCTGTGAAAGATGGCATCACCACCACTCGTGAAGTGAAAGAACATTATCCTGATGTAAAAGTGTTGGCTTTAACGATGGTAAAAGAAGGACCAATCATCACCAAAATGCTGGATGCAGGCGCATCGGGCTACATTTTGAAAAACACTTCAAAAGATGAATTGATAAGTGCGATTAGAAAAGTGGCAAATGGCAGCAAATATTTTAGCAGTGATGTAAGCGAAGAAATGATGAACAATTTTGCAGCTACAAAAGAAAAAATGAAAGCCGCAAATGCAACGATTCAAAAAGACCATTTAACCACTCGTGAAATTGAAATTATCAAGTTGATTGTAGAAGGCTATTCCAATGCCGAAATTGCTGAAAAGCTTATTCGTAGCCCACGTACTGTAGATACACATCGCACCAACATCATGAAAAAAATCAACGTTCATAATATTGCTGGCTTAATAAAATATGCCATGGCAAATGGATTGACGGAATAATTTTTCTCCTCGATTTTTTTATTGCTGATAATTTCTTTCTCCAAAAATCAAGCTGCCAATGCGAACCATAGTGCTGCCTTGCGCCACAGCAATTTTATAATCGCTGCTCATGCCCATCGAAATTTGTTGAAACGATTTTTCGCTTTTTAAAAAATCATTTTTCACTTTTTCAAACAATAATTTTAACAGCCGAAATTCATTTTCAATTTTTGATTCATCTTCAGTAAAAGTTGCCATTCCCATCAAACCATCTATCACAGCATGTTTCAAAGGCATTGATTTTATTTTTTCTAAAATTTCCAACAATTCATTTTCAGTTAATCCAAATTTTGTGGCTTCATCAGCAATATGAATTTGCAACAAACAATTGATGGTGCGATTACATTTTGCAGCTTGTTTTTCAATTTCCAACAACAAACTGAAACTGTCTACAGCATGAATGGTATGAACAAATGGCGCAATCATTTTCACTTTATTGCTTTGCAAATGACCAATAAAATGCCATTCTATTTCACTAGATAATTGTGGCTGTTTTTCTACCAATTCTTGCACATAATTTTCGCCAAATGCTTTTTGCCCCAACAAAAATAACTCTCGTAAATCATCTACTGGCTTAGTTTTAGAAACAGTAATCAGTTGAACATTTTTATCGCTCAATTCTTTTCTTATCGCTAAATAATTTTCTTTTAAAATCATTTTTATCTGAAAATAAAAATAGGAAGCATCCCCAAAAAAGATGCTTCCTATTTTGTTTGTTGAAATATTTTTGGTCTATTTTTTTACTGGCGTTGCCACAGCACCCATTGGTTTTTTTGCGGCAGGTGGCGGCATTTCAAAAATCGAATCGGTGCGTACAATGTAGGTGTAGCCTGCTTTTACGGTAATGGTTCTATCACCTTTAATAATTTGAGTTACGTTGGGTTTGCGAATAATATCGCCGCTTGTTTTTGTCGTAGCACCAGTTTTATCAGCCATTGCAGCCGACATTTTATCTTTTGCATTCATCACTTTTTTGCCATCATCTTTTTTTGCCGAAGCAGTAGTTTTAGTTTTATCACCAGCCTTGGAAGCCAATGTTTTAGAGTCTTTCGCAGGATTGTTATAATCTTTTACTTCATCGCTTTCTGTTTTTGATGAATCAGTTGGTGCCACAGTTTTATCTTTTGCTGCAGCCAACGAATCTAACTTGGCTTTGGCAGCGGCTTTCTTGGCATCATCGGCTGCTTTTTTTTGAGCCATTTTTTCAGCAACTTCTTTCTTTTTTTGATCAGCAAGTTGTTGTGCTTCTGCTTTTTTTTGCTGCGCAATTTTTTGCGCTTCTATTTTTTGCAAATCAACTTTGCCTAATGGATGTGGTACTTCTTTGCTTGTTTTATCACCAGCTTTTCCACGATTAGCAATGTATTCGGCATCCATTCGTGCATTTTTGCCATGCTCATATTTTGCAGGTGTGGCTTGGGTTTTAATAAATTCTTCGTCTTCGGTTTTGAAAGTATAATTCTTAGATAAATCATCAAACAAAGTTTTTACATCAGCTGCGTTACCATTGCTGCGGCTGGCGCTGGATGCAATCATGTAATCAATTTCAAAATCGCCGCTAATTTTTTTGCTGTCTTTATATTCTTTTAAAGGCAAATAAACTTTATCGAATTTTTTATTGTTCCACAAATTTATTAAGTCGTTTAAAAACTCGTCTTGCGCTTTGGCTGTGATGTTCAGCATCGATAAACCGACAAGCACCAAAAATATTTTCTTCATGATTGAATTATGTTTTGCGCCCAAAGTTAGAAAAAATAAGTTTTGCAAGATGATGAAACGAAAACATTTTACTGAAAAAATAGAATGTTGATAACTTTTAGTACCTTGTATTGCATAGTACCTTTAAAATGGTTTATCTTTGCCCCGACAAAAAACGAATAAAAAATGAACGTAGAAAATATTCAATCGCAAATGCGAAAAGGTGTGTTGGAATTTTGCATTCTTTCTATCATTTCCAACAATGAAGCGTATGCCAGCGATATTATTAAGCAACTGAAAGACGGAAAAATTTTGGTTGTAGAAGGCACTTTGTATCCATTATTAACGCGATTAAAAAATGATGGCTTGCTAAAATATAGTTGGGAAGAATCGAAAAGCGGACCGCCACGAAAGTATTATCAAATAACAGTTTTGGGCGAAACAGTTTTAAAAGAAATGAATAAAACTTGGAAAGAATTATCATTTGCAGTAGAAAAAATAACTCGATAAAAAACATTTAAATCAAAATAAAAAATACACAACCATGAACAAAATAATCAGCATTAATTTATGTGGTATCATTTTTCAAATTGATGAATCGGCATACGATTCGTTGAAAAAATATTTGAGTGAAATTAAAACGCATTTAGGCACTTCTCCTTCTTCCAACGAAGTTTATCAAGATGTGGAAAGTCGCATTGCAGAACTGTTTCAACAAAAAATTTCGGATGGCGCACAGGCCATTTTGCCAAAAGATATGACAGAAGTGATGCAGTTAATGGGGCAACCGGAGCAGTTTAAAGAGTTTGCTGAAGAAAATAAATCGACACAAAACAATGATGGTGGTAATCAAAATCAACCACCATTTTTTAGCACCACTAATCCATTTCGGCGCATTTATCGCAACCCCGATGACAAAGTGTTAGCTGGTGTTTGTAGCGGCTTGGCGGCTTATTTTGGCATCGACCCCATTATTATGCGATTGGTTTTTGTGGCTTTATTTTTTGTGGGCGGCTCGGCTTTTTTAATTTATTTGGTGTGTTGGATTGCGATTCCAAAAGCAAATACTTCTGCCGAAAAAATGGCGATGCAAGGCAAGCCTTTTACATTTGAACATGTAAAACAAAATGTGCAAAGAGAGGCACAAGATGTAAAAGAACATTTTGAGCGCATGAAAAACGAATATGTTCAAAACCGCAGCTATAGCGGCTTTACCGACTTTGCAAGAACCGTTTTTAAAATCATTGCTTTTGCATTTTTAATTTTGGGCTTGATGATTTTAGTTCCTATTGCAATTGTGATAATTGCCGTTTTTATTTCAACTGGGTTTGCTATACCCTTTGCTGCGCCTACATTTATTAGTTCTACAACACATGCCAGCTTGGTTGTGATGAGCATTTTTGCCATTGTTTTTATTCCCATTGCTGCTATTATTTACAAATTAATTCGACTGATTTTTCATGCACAACCCATGGGGAATTGGCTAAAAACCTCATTAACAGTGGTTTGGTTTGGGTCAATCGTTTATTTATTTATCGTGGCTGAAGAAGTGAGCAACGATTTTAAACATCAAGAAACGGTGAAACAAGAAGTTGTTTTTCAAAATACAAAAGCAAAAACAGTTTATGTGGATGTGGAAAATTGGCAGTTTAAAAAGCACAAAAAGGATTTCAATATTTCAATTTTTGGTGTGCATTCGGGAAGAAACATTTTGTTTGACACTTTGCTGAATGCTAATGTGGATTTGGCTTTGGCCACATCGCCCGATTCGATGATGCATTTAATCATCAATAAAACGGCATCGGGCAGCAGCAATGAAACTGCCAAACAACGAGCCGAAGAAATGGCTTATCAACCTGTTCAAAAAGATTCGGTAATTATTTTGCCACATTATTTTAGAAAGGCTCAAAACCAGTTATGGCGGAATCATCATGTGGATTTAACTTTGCAAATTCCATCAAACAAACCCATTCATTTTACAAAAGATGCTTTGGATTTGATGGACGAAAAGTTTTTTCAACCACAATATCAAGATTGGGATGATGACAAAATTATTGAGCAAAATTGGGTGATGACGAGCAATGGATTGCGATTGGCGCAATAATTTTTGGTTCAAGAATTTTTATTCCTTCACCACTTTGCTGCGGTAAATGTTGGTGGCGTTTTGCACTTCAACAAAATAAATGCCTGCTGATTGGTTGGATAAATCAACTTGAAATTGTTTTCCGTTTTGATTTTGTTTTTCAACAATCATTTGACCTGTAAGATTGAAAACCTTGATGGCAGCATTATTCCAATCATTTGAAAAATTGATGGTGAAAGATGAATGGGTTGGGTTAGGATAAATATTAAACCCATCATTTTCTGTGTTCACATTTTCAATACCTATACTACAATTAATTGCACCTAAAGCAAAATTAGGTTCGTTGGGTAAGCCACCTGTGCTGTATTTACCCACCCCTAAATCAATTTGCTTTTGAACAAAATTACAAGCTAAACCAAAACTATCAGGTGAATTGATGACATGTAAGTATCTGCAAGCACCACCAGCCACATATATTTTTCCATCAACAGCATTCTTGATTTCATAAAAATCATAAGTTTCACTTGGCAACCTTGCACCAACCATAATCCTGCTTTTCAAAATGTTTGCAGCATTCAAATCTAATTGCCAAATTTTATAATTATCGCTTATATATAAAAAGCGATTATTTGTTGAAAAGCAAACTGAAACAGCATTTAATGTATCAATTATATTATCAATCACCACTTGTTTATAGTTGCTCAAAGTACCAGTACATCTATCAAAATCATATAAATCTATTTGACCAGGGCGAATTTTTGGAGTTGTGTTAAAAGAAGCAAAGTTGTAGCTTAATTTATTATTTTCTATATTGGAACTTGATGCACCACATTGCTGATAATTTTCTAAATAGGTAGTACCAATAAATTGGTCAGGAATTCGGGTGATTCCATTTTTATCAATCAAAAATACAAAAAATTTATTGCTCCAATATTTTCTTGCCAATAACCAATAATCCTTTCCATTTCCATGTTTCATGGCTAAAATTGAGCCATCAATTAAGGTATCATTTTGAATTAAAACTGAATCCTTACCAATTACATCACCAAGTCCGTTATTCAATGATTTATCAATTACTAAATAACGAAGTTTGTCAGGGTATTTATTCCCTTCAATACCCCATTCCATATTTTCATAAAAGAGGTAGAATCTATTAGTATCATTTGGAAAAGGAATAAATATGCTGCTTCGAGTTAAGGGATAACAACCACCAGTATAATATGGATTTGATAATGTACCTGCATTAAACCCTTTCCCATTGGGCATTTGAGCATCATTTTTATTGAATACTTGAAACCCATTAGTGTAGAATAGTGAATTGCCTGCGTTATCACTTATGCAAGTTGATGCCATGAACATACATACCCAAGCGGTATCACTTGATACAACTGGGCTGCCTGTTTTGAAACTCAATTCACCTTTCGCACCTAATTTCCAAAATAAATCTGTTTGTGAATAGACTTTTGTAGATAAGACTATTAACAAAAATAATGCGACTAAAACTTTCTTCATTTTAATAAGTTTGTTTGAAAATTAATGATTTGGAATACTCTGCATCCTTAAATAATGTTTAATAACTATATCGTTGTATTGCTTCTGGTCTAGCTGGCGCAAGTCTGAAGCAAAGCCGTTTAGCGTTTGCCGACTTGTGCCTTTACACTTTGGCACAAGTTCGCTCTACACAAATCTACGCTGAAACTTGCGCCAGCATCTGCGCTATCT
>CAIQHW010000468.1 GCA_903871715.1 uncultured bacterium | reverse complement strand
ATTGCCACTGGCACATTTGGAGCCGACATGAAAATAGAATTAATCAACGATGGTCCAGTAACAATTTGGATGGATACAAAAAATAAGGAGTGATTTTACAAATCTACTTTTACTAATATGGTTTTTTCCTGTGCTGGAATCATCCGCCCAATTGGCTTTGCAAAGGTTTCGCCAATTTTATTTTTCAAGAAAATTTCGAATTCATTTTTTGCTTCATCATTTACTGTAATCAACAAACCACCAGAAGTTTGTGGATCGGGTAAAAAATTAAAAGCATCCATCACTGGTACATTTTCAAGAAACTGAATTTGTTCTCCAAAGCTGCTCCAGTTACGGCTTGTAGCATCAGGCCGAACGCCTTTTGCAGCTAAGCTTTTGGATTCATTTAAGATAGGAATATTGTTCCAATATAATTCAACACTCAATCTCTTTTTATCGCACATTTCCACCAAATGCCCAGCCAGCCCAAATCCTGTAACATCGGTCAAAGCTGTGATGCCTGCAAGATTGTGTAATTCTTCACCCAATTTATTCAGTTGGGTCATCCAGTACACAGCCGTTTTATAGTCATCTTCATTCAACAAACCTTTCTTTTCTGCTGAGGTTAAAATGCCCAACCCAAGCGGCTTAGTAAGGTATAACCAATCGCCAACTTGTGCTGTATTATTGCGCAGTAAATTTTTGTTTTCTACCATACCACTCACTGCCAAACCAAAAATTGGTTCGGCAATATCAATGCTATGTCCGCCAGCCACTGGAATATTGGCTTCAGCACAAATAGCTCTTGCGCCTGCTAAAATTTGTTGTGCAGTTTCCGAAGAAATTTTTTCCGTAGGAAATCCTAAAATAGCCAGTGCCATCAAGGGTTTCCCACCCATAGCATACACATCGCTGATGGCATTAGCTGATGCTATTCTACCAAAATCAAAAGCATCATTCACAACTGGTGTAAAAAAATCAGTGGTAGAAATCAATGAAGTTCCATTGCCTAAATCGTACACCGCAGCATCATCAGCACTTTCGTTGCCCACCAATAAATTTGGAAATGTAACAGGTGAATTATTTTGCAAAATTTCTTGCAACATTTTTGGTGCAATTTTGCAACTGCAACCAGCATTTTTGCTAAAAGAAGTGAGTAATAATTTTTCGTTTTTCAATGCTTACAATTAAGCAGAGTGAATACTGATTTCAAAATGCTCCATCACTTGATTGGCTAACAATTTCTTGCAAGCCGCTTCGGCAAAGGATTTAGCTTCGCTTTCGTTGGCTGCTTCCAATTCTAAAGTAATATGCTTGCCAATGCGAACATTGCTGATGGTTTTAAAATCTAAATTTTTCAAACCGCCCAAAACAGCTTTCCCTTGAGGGTCTAATAGTTCTTTTAACGGCATCACATTTATTTCGGCTTTGAATTTCATGACAATATTTTTATCAGTTTTTGTTTAAAAAAGAAAATTCGATTTTGCTGCAAATCAAATAAGTAGGCAAAATTACTAATGCTGCTGCCCATTTCAAAACGATTATCGCAATAATTGAAACGCCAATTAAAATCCAGCGCATTATAAATTGTTTACCTATCATAGCCTTGGGGCTTAATTTGAACATTTCAATGCCACTCACCATTAAATAAGAAAGTACTACGATAAGACCCAATAAATAATTGCTGTTTAATATTTTACTACTCAACATTGAATTGTTATCGTACAACAAAATCATTGGCAAACAAGCTATAAACAAAGCCACAGCAGGTGTTGGCATGCCTTTAAATCGGTCAGGTTTATTTTCTGTAGTATTAAAAATAGCTAATCGCAAAACTGCGAAAGCTGTTACCAAAAATGCTGGATAGAAAAATGCTGTGTTTGTTTCGATGGCATTTGTTTTTTGTGCAAAAGCCCAAGCCAGCAGTTGAAATAAGATCATACCAGGCGCAACACCGAATGTTACCGAATCTGCTAATGAATCTAATTCTTTGCCAATGCTGCTTTGTGCATTTAATAATCGGGCAACAAAGCCATCTAAAAAATCCATTACAGCGGCAACAAAAATCAACAGGCAAGCAATATGTGTTCGCCCCGAAAATACTTGTACGATGGCAATACAACCGAAAAGCAAGTTGCTAATCGTCATTAAGTTGGGCAGTTGTTTTACTATTTTAATCATGAATTTTTAATGAAAATATTTTTCAAAAGTAGAGATAATTTAAGACAAAGATTTTTTTGAAAAGGTAAGGGAAGATAATTCGCCAAAAATTCCTTTGATGGAAACTATGTTCAGTGGAAATTCTAATAACACATGCAAAAAGCTAAGAAAATAAAGCCATTGAAAGCCTAATGCATAATCTTGCCAATACAAAAACAAGGAAACGAGCCACAAAAAAATCACGATGGCAAATCGCTGTTTGGGCACTTCATGCCAACGAATAATTTTTGTTTTTGAAAACCAATTTAAATAATGATAAGTGTAAGCATAGGCTATAAACCGCATCACTACTATACCTATAGATGAATTGTAAACATGATTATGTAAATCATTAGGTGCTACTTTAAAAAAATTGTAAAGAATGATTTGATTCAAAGCCTCAAAATTTTGATAAGCATTAAAACCATAATTAGTGATAGGGAAAAATGTTTTTTCGGGCATAATACTGAACAATAATACAGGGCAAAGCATCATGACAAAAAATGAAAAATATCCGCTGCTACTGCGGCTTTTCAACGCACCATACAATAAAAATAAAGCAGTGAAAACAAACACATGAATTAATGTGGGTAGAAAAACAGAGAGAAATAAAATGGCATGGTCAGCCAAATACATGGTTAGGCAAACCAAAATAATACCAGCAAATTTGTACCAATTATTTTTTACAAAAATTAAAATGATGGCACTTAAAAAAGCGATGTAAATGGCTCTGTTAGTGGCTTGGTCGGAAATACCAAAACTTAAATCGAATTGTTGATTGAGTTGTGCTGCTAACAAAAATAAACCTACCAACAACAACACAACTACATCATATTTTCCTTTGGTATAGTAATTTTTATCGTGTAACCAACTGATTTCGGTGAGGTAATGCAACGGACCTAAAACGGCATAAGCAAACAAAAAAACTTCAAATGGCAATAACATGGCTACACTTGCCGAAATAAGCATTAGTGCCGTATTCATGTAATTTATTTTTGCAGTTGAGTTCATCTTGATTGAAATTATTTTATAAAACTAATCACTAAAAATTATTTTTTCATCACCTTTCCGTTCTCCATTTTCAATTTACAAAATGGTGTTTTTAAATCGTGGAAAAATAAAAACGTGTAATCATTTTCCAAACCTTCTTGTGTGTATTGCTGTCGCAAAGCTGCGCTGCGCTTGCCATCGAAGTCGTATTTAGCAACAAATTTTCTTTGCATTTGCGAAAATTGCGGAGCCACATCACCTCCATAAAAATATCTTTCGCCATTTGCGTTGATGCGAAAAATTTGATGAAACGGCGTATGTCCACCAGAAATTTCATAATTGATTTCATCATTAATTTTTCCATCGCCATCCAACAATTCTATTTGTCCGCTTTGTTTTAGTGCTTCTATAATTTCCAAATCGTAAGAGCTGCCAGCATTTGAATAAGCATAATTCAATTCTTCATTTTGCAAATAATATTTTGCGTTTGGAAATGATGCAATTAAATTTTTTGTTTGTGAATTTTCTTTTCGGCAAACTGCACCTGCATGGTCTTTGTGCAAGTGGGAAAGCAGTACCAAATCTATTTCTTCGGGTTGTAAACCAATTTGCTCTATTAAATTACAAATCACCAATTCATTGTCGGAATCATAAAATCCTAAGCCGGTATCCAATAAAATATTTTGTGTTTCAGTTACCAAAAGAAATGGTTGAATTTCTACCAACAATGAAGCTGGTCGGTCAGTCATTGAATCTATTGTAACATCAAACGGTTTGAAAATTTTATCCCAACCAATGGTGTAGCTGCCTTCGGATAAAGGATAAATTCCTGTTTTTATTTTTTTCAATTCACTAATCATTTTCAGTTTTAAATTCCACTTTCTAAAATCAAATTTGAGCCATCCATTCCTGTTTGCGAACCCAATGCAACACCCATTCCATTACATCGCAAAGCCACAGCCATTGAGCTATTTAGCCATTTTGTAATCGGCAATTTATCATTGCCAACACCCATTATGCCACTCCATCGCATATCAATTTCATAATCATTTTTTGGTAAAATAATTTCTTTTAAAATTTTATCCAATTGCTGCTGAATTAAATCAGTTAATGCAATTTCAGATGTTGTTTCTTCTTCAAAGGCCAAATTTCTTCCGCCGCCAAACAACACTCTATCGCCCACATTTCTAAAATAATAGAACCCATTTTGATAATGAAAAGTTCCTTTTATTTTTAAATTCTTAATTGGCTTTGTAATCAAAACCTGCGCTCGAGCTGGCTTTACATCAATGTTTGGTAAAAGTTGTTGGGCAAATCCATTGGTGCAAATCAACACTTTTTTTGCAGTGAAATTAAAATCGGCAGTTTGTAAAATAGCTTTGTTTTTTTCTTCAAAAATATTTTCGATTTTTAGACCAAATAAAATTTGCACACCACATTGTTGCACTTCTTGCAATAACGTTTTCATCATTTTGCCTGTGTTGATTTGTGCTTCAAATCCATTGTGAATCAAGTATTGCACATTTTCTAATCCAAATTCAGTAATCTTTTCATCCCCATTTGAAAACACTTTTTCGCTGCCAATGATTGTTTTCAAATTTTTATTCAGCAAATGAATTTCATCGCTGCATTTTTCAAAAATTTCTTTTTCTGTTTCCAAAAAAATTTCATTGCCACCAAAATATTCGATGCCTAAGTT
>CAIQHW010000467.1 GCA_903871715.1 uncultured bacterium | reverse complement strand
GGTTTTCTGTTTTTCCAATAGTATGGATTTTCTTTGCTGGCATAAATCCCTACAGGCGATTTTGAATCGAAAGTTTCACCTTCAAAATGTGGTTTAGGTGAGGGAAATTTTGGTTGAGCAAAAAGGATAGTAGAACAGAAAATTGAAAATAGAAATAGCAATATTTTTTTCATCAAAAATTATTTTTAGAAAAGCGAAAATAATGGATTTGTGATGGAATGAAACAAAACATTTTTGCTAACCAAAATTTTGTTTTGGGCTGATGAATATCATCTTTTAAAGATAGCCACCCATCTACATTTGGCGGCTAAAAAATAAAAGTATGAGTTTTAAAACCATCATCGAACCGTTTAAAATAAAAAGTGTTGAGCCCATAAAAGTTACGACCGAAGTTGAACGAAAAAATTATTTAGTCAACGCTTTTTTCAATCCATTTTTACTACAAGCCGACCATGTGATGATTGATTTTTTAACCGATAGCGGTACATCAGCCATGAGTGCAGCACAATGGGCTGGTGTGATGCTTGGCGATGAAGCTTATGCTGGTTCAAGAAGTTGGTTGCATATGGAACGTGTGGTGAAAGCATTGACACATTGCGAATATATTTTGCCCACACATCAAGGCAGAGCGGCTGAAAGAATTTTGTATTCGCATTTGGGCGGCAAGGGAAAAACTTTTATCAGCAATACACATTTTGATACAACCCGTGCCAACATTGAGTTTTCGGGTGCCGAAGCCATTGACATTCCAATTAAAGAAAGTAAAATTCCGAGTTTTGATTATCCATTCAAAGGAAATTTAGATGTAGAAAAACTCGAAAAATTAATCGTTGAACAAGGTGCAAAAAATGTTGCAGCAGTTATTCTAACTGTTACCAACAACAGTGGTGGCGGGCAACCTGTGAGTTTGGCGAATGCAAAAGCAGTGAGTGCAATTTGTAGAAAACACAGAGTGCTGTTGATTTTAGATTGTTGCCGAGTAGCCGAAAATGCTTATTTCATCAAGCATCGCGAAGAAGAATTTAGCAAATTATCGTACTACGAAATTGCACAAGAAATGTTTAAACTGTGCGATGGTGCGGTAATGAGTGCCAAAAAAGATGCGCTTGTAAACATGGGCGGTTTCTTGGCTTTGAAAGATAAAACGTTGGCTGATGCTTGCAAAAGTTTGCTCATCATCACCGAAGGTTTTGCTACTTATGGCGGATTATCGGGCAGAGATATGGAAGCCATTGCGATTGGTTTGCAAGAAGTTTTTGAACCCGATTATTTAAAATACAGGATTCGCAGTGTAACTTATTTAGGCGAAAAGATGCATCAGTTGGGCGTTCCATTGATGTTGCCCATTGGTGGTCATGCGGTGTATGTAGATGCACGAGCCATGTATCCGCATATTCCTGTGGAAGAATATCCAGGGCAAACTTTGGTTTGCGATTTGTATCATTATGGCGGCATAAGGGCTGTGGAAGTGGGTTCGGTGATGTTTGGAAAATATGATGACGATAAAAAATTGATTCCTGCGCCCAACGATTTGGTACGATTAGCCATTCCTCGAAGAGTTTACACACAAAGCCATATTGAATATGTGATTGAAGTTTTTCAAAAAATTTTAAACGAAAAAGAAAAATCGAAAGGTTTTTACATCATCGAAGAGCCGCTATTTTTAAGGCATTTCACGGCTAAGTTTGAAAGAGTAGAATAACTTTTTTGTAAAAATTTTGGATTACAATTTTAAAATTAACTTATCCCCACATTCATCAGTTCTAATTTTAATTGTGCATCTTTTCACTACCACTATATTTTGCTTTGTCGTTTGTAAAGATTTTATTTGCACCCAAATTTTTGATTGATGGCTAAAAACTTATTGATTGTAGAATCGCCTGCGAAAGCAAAGACTATTGAAAAATATTTAGGCGAAGACTTTAAAGTAGTGAGTAGCAAAGGGCATATTCGTGATTTGGCAAAAGGCAACAAAGGTGTGGATATCGAAAATGGATACAAGCCAAATTATATAATCAGTGAAGATAAAACTGATGTGGTAAAAGATTTGGTGAAGCAAGCAAAATCATCGAAAGAAGTCTGGTTAGCAACAGATGAAGACCGTGAGGGAGAAGCCATCAGCTGGCATTTATGTGAAGCTTTGAAATTGGATGTGCACAAAACTAAGCGTATTGTTTTTCATGAAATTACTAAATCAGCTATTCAAAAAGCTATCAAAAATCCACGAAAAGTAGATTTAAATTTAGTGGATGCACAGCAAGCCCGACGGGTATTAGATAGAATTGTGGGCTTTGAATTATCGCCCATTTTGTGGCGCAAATTATCGGCAGGAAATAATTTATCAGCAGGCAGAGTACAATCAGTGGCAGTGCGATTAATTGTTGAAAAAGAAAGAGAAATTGCTGCGCACAACACCAAATCTTTTTACAAAGTGGTGGCTTATTTATTGGCAGAACGCGATGGAAAATTAGTTCCATTTAAAGCCGAATTATCTAAAAAATATGACGAGAAAAATGAAGCAGAATCATTTTTAAAAAGTTGCCTTAATGCAAAATACACGGTAAGTAATATTGAGGTGAAACCAGCCAAACGTACACCAGCTGCGCCTTTTACCACTTCTACTTTACAACAAGAAGCTTCGCAAAAATTATACATGTCGCCAACCATCACCATGATGATTGCACAAAGATTATATGAAGCTGGGCACATTTCTTACATGAGAACAGATTCTGTAAATCTTTCTGAACAAGCACTCACCAACATTAAAAGCCAGATTGAAAAGTTGTATGGCAAACAATACCACCAACCTCGTCATTATCAAAGTAAATCTGCCAATGCCCAAGAAGCGCATGAAGCCATTCGTCCAACCGAAATGAAGAACATTGATATTGATGTAGAAAACGACCAACTTCGCTTGTATCAATTGATTTGGCGCAGAACTATCGCTTCGCAAATGGCTGATGCCGAGCTTGAACGAACGATTGCCGACATCACTATTTCTACCAACAATGCGGTGTTGCAAGCAAAAGGTGAAGTGATAAAATTTGATGGGTTTTTAAAAGTGTACATGGAAAGTGTGGAAGATGATGCTGATGAAAACGAAGAGAAAGACAACCCCATTTTACCACCATTAAAAGTAAATCAGCAAATTGAATTAAAAGAAATGACTGCCACACAACGCTTTACCAAAGCTACTTCGCGATATACCGAAGCTGGACTGGTAAAAAAATTAGAAGAGTTAGGCATTGGTCGTCCATCTACTTATGCGCCTACAATTAGTACAATTGTAAAACGTGGTTATGTAGAAAAAAAGTTGAAAGAAGGTGTTGAGCGAAAATACGAAGTGTATAAATTGAATGATAAAAACGAAATTAATTTAGAAACAAAAACAGAGATTACTGGAGTCGAAAAAAATAAATTATCGCCTACTGATTTGGGAAATTTAACCTGCGATTTTTTGGTAAAAAACTTCGACAAAATTTTGGATTATGGCTTCACAGCTAAGATTGAAGAAGAGTTTGATGAAATTGCCAATGGAAAAATTAAGTGGGCAAAAATGTTGGATAGTTTTTACAAACCATTTCACGAAGTGGTGGAACACACCATTGAAAATGCTGAACGAGTAAGTGGCGAACGTGAATTAGGAGTAGATGAAAAAACTGGCAAAAAAGTGATTGCACGAATGGGGCGATTTGGACCAATGGTGCAAATTGGCGAAGCCAGCGATGATGAAAACGACAAACCAAAATTTGCCAAACTAAAGCCTAATCAAAGCATCAGCACTATTACATTTGATGAAGCGATGGCTTTGTTTGCATTGCCACGAACTGTTGGTGTATTTGAAGATAAAGATTTGGTAATTGGTGAAGGCAGATTTGGACCTTATGTGGTACACGACAAAAAATTTTACAGCATCAAAAAAGGCAGCGACCCATATACAATGACGATGGATCAAGCCATTGCTGTGATTGAAGAAAAACGCAGCAGTGTGTTGCGCACTTTTGATGGACATGATATGAGCATCGTAGAAGGACGTTGGGGCCCATATTTAAAGGCTGGTAAGAAAAATGTGAAGCTACCAAAAGATTGCGATGTACAAAAAATTAGTGTGGATGAATGTTTGGCATTAGCCGAAGCTGCGCCCGAAAAGAAGGCTGGTGGGTGGGGACGAAAGAAAAAGAAATAATTTTTTCAAAAAAATAACTAGCAAATTTTTGCATCATTTTGGAAAATAAAAATCAACATACCGAATTGAAATCTTTGGTGGCATTGCTGGATGACCCTGATGATGAAGTGTTTGAAAATGTTTTTAATCGCTTGGTAGAATATGGGCCAGCTGTGATTCCATCTTTAGAAAACGAATGGATGCACAATTTGGATGAAACGGTGCAAGAGCGATTAGAAAATTTAATTCACACCATCCAGTTTGATTATGTAAAAAGCGAGTTGAAAACTTGGGCTTTAAACGAATCGAATAATCTGTTGAAAGCTTTGCTTATCATCAATAAATATCAATTTGCAGATGCTGATAATCAAAAAATTGTGGAGCAAATTGAAAGCTTGAAAAAAAATATTTGGATGGAGTTGAATTATCAACTTACTCCGTTAGAACAAGTGAGAGTGTTTAATTTAATTTTCTTTAAACACAGCAATTATCAACCCAACATCGAAAATATTTACGACCCACAAAACAATTTTCTATCACACATTTTAGATACCAAAAAAAGTAACCCAATTGGTATGGGATTGCTGTATCTATTGCTGGCGCAGCAATTGCGGATACCCGTGTATGGCGTTTGTTTAAAAAGTTATTTCATTTTGTGTTTGATTGATGCCGATGTTTTTCATGCCGATACAGGCATGATAAACAAGAGTGATATTTTGTTTTACATCAATCCTTACAACAAAGGTGCGATTTTTAAAACCGATGAAATTCATACCTATTTACACCGAATGAAATTGGAAGCCAAACACCAATATTTTTATCCTGCCAACAATATTGAAATTGTAAACGAGTTACTTTTGGTGATTGCACAAAACTATGAAATGCAGCAGCAACAAGAGAAAGTAGAAGAAATTTTGTTTTTGAAATCGTTATTATCTAACCCAAAAAATGGGTGAGTAGAATACCCAAAATTTGTAATTGTTTTAGGTGAAGAGGGAGTGCATCTTTGTATCGCAATCAAATTTAAAACTATGAAACATTTTAAAATTGATAGCAGAAACAAACGCTCCTTTTTTATCCCTTGTTTAAAAATTGATAGAGAGTTTTTAAACAAAATTAAAACTATGAAATTGGAGGTGATTTTTTAG
>CAIQHW010000466.1 GCA_903871715.1 uncultured bacterium | reverse complement strand
TGGTTTGTCGTGCCATTACGAAAGCCTTATCAATCAAAGGTTTAGCTTCGTCAGTTCTTTTTAAATGCATTAAAACATTGGCATGAATATTATAGCAATTAATTAATGCGCTTGTATCTTTTATTTCTTCGGCTAAATCCATTGATTGCTTAGAATAAATATAAGCCTTTGGGTAGTTCCCTAAATCTTTGTAAACGAAGCAAATACTATTTAGAACTGCTGTTTTTGAAAATTTTACTTTAGTCTCGTCATAAATTTTCAAGCACTGAAATAAATAAATTAGCGCTGAATCGTACTTCTGCAAACTGATATAAGCATCGCCAATATTACCCAAATTACCTCCTTCATTTATTTTATCGCCTAATTCTTGATTAGTTTTTAATGCTCGTTTATAATATTCTAAAGCCTTTGATGTGTTGTGAATATGAAAGAATGCTGTACCGATATTATTTTCAGTGTATGAGATGTAAGGTTTTATACGGAGCTTCTCATAAATTTTCAAACACTCTAAACTGGCTTCTAATGAGGCTTTGTAGTTTTCTAATCTTGAATTGATGGAAGCAACTTTATTCAG
This sequence comes from uncultured bacterium, assembly GCA_903871715.1. Taxonomy (GTDB): domain Bacteria; phylum Bacteroidota; class Bacteroidia; order Chitinophagales; family CAIODY01; genus CAIODY01. The sequence goes on along the minus strand of CAIQHW010000466.1, from coordinate 1,522 downwards.
TGAAGATGCAAGTCCCATTTTATCATTTAATTTTCGTCGAATAATAAGAGCTTTATTATTCCATTCTAATGCTTCGCCTAATTGCCCCTTTCTGAATTTTATCAACGCCCAATCATTATATGAAGTTGCGTAAAGTTTTTCGAGATTTACTTTTTCAGCCAATTTCATTTCTTGCGGACAATATTTTTCTGCTTCTTCAATTTGAGTAGTTTGCAATTCCCAGCTCAAATCACTCAACACTTTTATTTTATCAGAGTCTTGTTTTGCCTCTTGCAGTTTTGCTTGCAAGATTTTTACTTTTTCATTTTCAGCAAAAATATTTTTTGCAAAAAACAAAAATAGAATAACTAAAATAATATTTCTGTATTTTTTTATGTGGTGCATGTTTGTTGAAATTTGATGCTACGAAAGTAGAACATCATAACAATATTAAACTCCGTGCTGGCACGGATGCCTAAATTATTTTCTTCGCAAACTTTTTACGCAGCAAACTGTTTTTTATTTTTTTTCATTGTAGCATTGCACAAAATTTTAGAAAATGATAGAACCCGATATTAATTGGAGCGACCACGAAGACATAGCATTGAAGCTATACGAACGCTTTGGTGATGATTTTACCGAAAGCAAAATTTATCGCATTCGGTTTACCGAATTATTAGAATGGGTGCTCGAAATACCCATGTTTAAAGGCACTCGAGCGCAAAGCACAGAAGGGCATTTAGAAATGATTCAATCGGCATGGGTGTATGAATGGCGCGATAATCAAAAATAATTTTGAAAAAATGCTTGTTTTTTTCATAAATAGCCTTACCTTTGCAGTCCTTTAAAACAAAGTAAAAAAGAATTGATATGCCACGAGTTTGCGATTTAACAGGAAAAGGCGTGATGTTTGGTCACAATGTGAGCCACTCTAACATTAAAACCAAGCGTAAGTTTTTACCAAATTTACAGCACAAAAAGTTTTTTGTGCCTGAATTTAATCAATGGATTGAGTTGAGAGTTTCCACCTCAGCTTTGCGCACTATCAACAAAAAAGGAATCTATCAATATTTGAAAGAGATTCAGAAAAAAGAAATGCAAAAATTATCTTAAACAGCAATTATCATGGCAAAAAAAGGAAATAGAATACAAGTAATTTTAGAATGCACCGAGCATAAAAACAGCGGATTAGCTGGTACAAGCCGTTACATTACTACAAAAAACAAAAAGAACGATCCCGAAAGAATGGAGTTGAAGAAATTCAATGCCATCATGCGTAAATACACTATTCACAAAGAAATTAAATAATTAAGAAAATGGCAAAACAAGCAAAAACAGCAATTAAAGCAAAAAGCGCAATTGACCCTAATGCAAAAGCATTTACAAAAGTGGTAAGATGCGAACGCAGCCCTAAAACAGGCGCCTACATTTTTAAAGAAGCAATGGTGCACAAAGATAATTTGGCAGCGCATTTGAAATAATTTATTTCAAAACGACTCAACTTTTTAGAAAGCCTCGAAGTTAATTTCGAGGCTTTTTTATT
>CAIQHW010000465.1 GCA_903871715.1 uncultured bacterium | reverse complement strand
GATTTGTATGGCTTTAAAGTTTATTTATTGAAAGGTGGCTACAAGGCTTATCGAAACTGCATTTTGCAGCAATTTGAAAAAGAATATGCCTTGAAAATTATTGGTGGAAAAACGGGTAGCGGAAAAACTTTGGTAATAAATGAAATACAAAAATTGAATGGTGCTTCGATTGATTTAGAACGATTAGCACACCACAAAGGCTCATCTTTCGGGGCTTTGGGCGAATTACCCCAACCTACCCAAGAGCAATTTGAAAATAATTTAGCAACAGAATTAATAAAATGTCGAGCTAATAATGCTACAATTTTTTTAGAAGACGAAAGCCAACGTATTGGCAATGTAAATATCCCAAATGCTTTGTGGGTGCAGATGCGGAAGGCTGAAGTGTTGTATTTGGATATTGATTTTGAAGAACGCTTAAAATGGATTGTAGAACAATATGGGAAATTCGACATCGAAAAATTGAAAGAAGCAACCATCCGAATTCAGAAAAGATTAGGTGGATTAATTTTAAAACAAACATTGGAGCATTTAGACAACAACAACTTAGAAGCCGCTTTCCACTTGCTTTTGGAATATTATGACAGGGAATACGACAAAGCTTATAACAGACATGAAGATTTAAAATGCACCAAAATTTATTTTGAGAAAATGGGGGTGGAAAAGATTGCAAAGCAACTAATTGCTTAATCCTCCAAATGCAACTTCCATAATTTCGGTGCAAGTTTTATTGTGCTTAAGCATACGCCAATATTCACTGTTGCTCCTGCAATTACCGAAGGTACCAAACCAAGCAAACGAGTAGCCATACCCGATTCGAAGCTGCCAATTTCGTTGCTGCTGCCAATGAAAATAAAATTAATTGCCATCACTCTGCCTCTCATTTCGTTGGGTGCATAAATCTGGTAAATCACACTTCTTACAATCACGCTTACATTATCAAATGCGCCGCTCAACAACAAAAACGCAAGACTTAAATAAAAATTTTTCGATAGTGCAAAGCCAATCATACACACACCAAACAGCAACACATTTATCACAAACCATTTGCCAGCATGGCGTTTGATAGGATGATACGCTACCCACAAACTACACAACACCGCACCTAAAGATGGTGCTGCTCTCATCAAACCAATTTCAATTTTACCTACATGCAATGTTTCATAAGCGAACACAGGAATCAGCGCAACTGCGCCACCAAATAGCACTGCCAACATATCCATTGACATGGCAGATAACATTATTTGATGATTAAAAACAAAATGAATTCCTTCTTTCAATCGTTGCAAAGTGGTTTCCATCGGCTTCTTCACTTCAATATGTTTGTAGCGAACGCTGATAAAAAAAATAAATCCGATGATAACTAATGCTACCACAATCAGCATAGAAATTTTTTCGCCAATGATGCCATACAATAAGCCACCCAACGCCGGACCGCCTACTGTGGCTGAATTCCAAACGATGCTGCCCCAAGTTGCTGATTGGCCATACATTTCTTTTGGAACAATTTGCGCCATCATCGCACTTTGTGCTGGTGCAAAAAATCCACGAGCAATGCCAGTTAAAAAGATGACGCCGTAAAAATATTTTACTAGTAATTGTGGCTCTGATAGCGGATTCCAAATTAAGGCAGCAAATAAAATTGCACAGAATAAATAACCACCAACCGATGCTAAAATTATTTTTTTGCGATTATATAAATCAGCTACATTTCCCGAAAATAATGCTACAATCATAAATGGAATAGCTTCTGCCAAGCCTGTAAAACCCAATGCTAATGGGCTTTTGGTGATTTCATACACAAAAATGCTGATGATTACACTTTGCATTTGCAATCCTAAAATGAACAGAAATCTACCCAATTGATAATTGCGATAATCTCTGATTTTTAAAATGTTGAAAGCTGTTGGCAAGCGGTGAAATTTAAATGGTGTTTCAAAGGAATTCTAATTGCATCGAAACGAAAAATAAAGACCACTTATTTTTTGCACAATGAAATTTTAACAACACTTACCGAATT
>CAIQHW010000464.1 GCA_903871715.1 uncultured bacterium | reverse complement strand
ATACTAATGAAACTTGCAAGTTTACTTCTTCTTCATGCGTTTTTGTTTCTTTCTGCCACTTCAATCGAAAAGCAGGAAATTTCATCTCAATTGATTATTGAAAAAATGCTGAAGGAATTGGGCAGTTATAAAGGCATTCAATTTAAAATGCACAGTATAGAACGATTGAAAGATAATGGAGGCTTGAAAGCAAACGATATGTTTTCAAAATTGAAAGTAAAGCCGCATTGTATTTATTCAAAAGTGCTTTCTGGGGATAATGCTGGTACTGAATTGCTGTATGCTGAAGGTGAAAGAAAAAACAAAGTGTTAGTGAATGCAGGCAAATATATTCCGAATCTCGACTTCTCTCCTTTTGGTTCAACCATGGCTAAAAACCAACATCATACTTTGCTTTGCACGGGGTTTGACCATATTTACAATATTATCACCAATGCTCAAAAAAAAGCATTGGCAACCAACAAGTTTGAAACAATTTTCAAGTATGAGGGTGAAGTGGTTTGGAACAAGGTGAAATGTTATAAAATGGTGGTGATAGACCCCAATTTTACTTTTACCACTTATCAATCAAAACCTGGTGAAACCATATTTTCAATTTGTAAAAAATTGTTGATTCCAGAATATTCGGTACTTGAACTGAACAGCAGTTTGAAATATTTCGATGAAGATTTGGGTAATAGAAAATTGAAAGTGCCTTCATCGTATGCAAAAACAACCATTCTGTATATCAATCAACAAAATTATTACCCCATCTTTCAGCAGATTTATGACGACAAAGGTTTGTTTGAACAATATGAATTTTCGCAATTGGTTGTCAATCCTAATTACAAACCTGATGAGTTTACCAGTGCATTTAAGGAGTATGGCTTTTGATATTTACATTAGCCACTAAAACTTTTTCATAGCTCTTGTAATATTTTTTCGCAGCCTTTGTAAACTACTTTGTCGAGCCTGTAACTTTTAAAAACTTGGTTGGTAGGCTACTTCGATTCATTTGTATCGTGCTCCGATTCGTTTTTATCATGCTTCGTTTCATTTTCATCGAGCTTCGATTGGCTTATAGCATGATTAATTTGGTTGGTATGGTGCTTCGTTTAATGGCAGAATGAAAAATGGAGAGGAAATTATTGCACCGAGTTTCACAGAGATTTCTCCAAACAACTCCGTGTTTCCTTTGTGTACCTCTCTGCAACAATTCTTTTACATCACAAATCGCTTAATACCATCTTTCAAAACTGCGGTATGAAAATTTAACAACAAACCCAATTTGTAATTTCCCAATTTTAAGTACGTAAGAATTTGCGCTATATGTACATCAGTAAAGGTTTCAACAGTTTTCAATTCAATCACCACTAAATTTTCAACCAATAAATCAATACGATAACCGTGGTCGAGTTTTATTTCTTTGTACACAATTAGCATTGGTTTTTCTTTCTCCACTTTCAATCCAGCATTCATCAACTCATAAAACAAACACTCTTGATAAGCCGATTCTAACAAACCCGGACCCAATGTTTTGTGTACTTCAATCGCTTTGCCGATAATGATGTTTGATAGTTCGTTTTCTCTTAGCATGAAAAAGTTTTAACACGAAGTTACACAAAGAAGAAAAACCTTCGTGAACCTTTGTGCAATCTTTGTAGCTCTTTGTGGAAGAGTTATTTCACAGAGTTACACAAAGGAATCACAAAGTTGCTCAAAGAAAATCTTCGTGAAATAATCTTTGTGGTTCTTTGTGGAAAAGCTATTTCGCTGAGCTACACAAAGGAACACAGAGTTACACAGAGAAAAACTTTGTGAGTCTTCGTGAAACCTTTGTGGTGATTTGTGGAAGAGTTATTTCACAGAGTTACACAAAGGAATCACAAAGTTGCTCAAAGAAAATCTTCGTGAACCTTTGTGAAAATCTTTGTGGTTCTTTGTGTAATAACTACCCATTCATCTTCTCTAAAAATTCTTTCGCTTCTTTCATGTCTTTGATAGGTTAAATGCTAAAGCCTTTTGTAGGCTATTGGAGTTTTTTGTTGATTATAAAAATGGTAATCATAATCATAATTGCCTTAATCATAATCATAAAAATGACAAACATGAACAACATTAAGCCAATCATAATCATTATTGCGGCAATCATAATTATAAAAATGATAAACATAAACATAATTAAAGCAATCATAATCAACATTGCTTCAATCATAATCATCTTTGCCTTAATGATGATTACAAAAATGATATTGTTGATTATGTTTACCGCAACCATAATCATGTTTACAAGAAACAGGATTATAAAAAGCAGGAAAATGAGTGTAAACTGGGGTTAAAGGGCAGAAATGAGGCTTGTTATTCCATAGATGGTGGGCATCGTAGATTTAGTTTTTACTTAAGAACACTTATCTAATGGCATCGAATCATAACTTAAAACATCTTCAATCAATTTAAAAGTCGTCCAATCATAAGGAAGCCTTCTGCCTTTGATTAATTCAATTTGTACATCGCTATTAGAATTTTTAACTACTGAACCGAGATTTGCTCTATTGATTAATTCATACTCTACAAACATTGGGTACGTTAGACTAAATTTTTTCTTAAGTTCTGTGCAGTAACCTTCTGGATGGTTAGTTTTTGATGGAAATACAAAATTATTTACCCCAACATTACTTGCTCTATCTTGGTTTATTCTTGTTGAGAAATATCTGATTCCATCAATTTTTGTCTGATTTTCCATTACAAATTGTAAGAACAATTGAGGTATGATGTATTCATGTTTAAAACTTGCTTTTCTATTTTTAGTTTTAATTGAACATGCCACATTTAATGGGAAGGTTAAAAGGAATCTAAATAGTTCCTTTGTAAAATCTGTTGAATCTTTTTTAGAAAGTCTTTTATTTACCTCTGACAAACTCAATACTTCAATCACATTTAGTTCTTCGTCATTTTGAAATCTACTTACATAAACATTATTGATTGGTGGTTGATTAAGCTCTTCCCAACAACAGTAAACAGAATCACTAAAATATAAACAAGGGTGACCGGGTATACTATATCTTTGGGTAGTTACATTTTCTCTATTTTGAAATGGAATATGAAACATCTCATTTCTATAAATTAAATCTTTGTCTTCACGTTTTCGCATTCTATATAAGGTCAACTCATTTGGTTGAATAGCTTTAAGTGCATCTACACCTTTAAATAGAGCTGAAGTTTTAAAAGTTATTTCATTTAAACCTTCTTCTAAATAACGATATGCTTCTTTCGTTTTGCCAAGTAAATAAGATTCTATGCTTTTTTTGATATTTTTTGAAAGGTTGGAAATTCTTTCAGTATAAAGAGGAATATCATCTTTTGAAAATGTTTCATTGAAATGCTTTTTGCAGAATTCTAACCAAAAAGTCTTATCATTTAAAATATCTTTTTCAAATTTTTCAAAAAGGCCTTTGATGTGTTCTTGAAAATTATCATAATCCTTCTCATTAAAATTGAAAACATCATTCTTAAGTAATTCTTCTGTAAGTTTTTTTAGCTGTTCCATATTTAAAGGTTAAGACATACAAATCTACAATCCATTTTCTCATCTTCTAATTTCCTCATTTCCAAATCACCCATTCATCTTCTCCAAAAACTCTTTGGCCTCTTTCAAATCTTTGATGTGCTTAATGCTTACGATTAAGTTTTTGTCGGTTTGTTTCAGGCTGCATCGTGTGCCTTGTACATTAATGAAATTAAGGATGCTGGCAAACTTGGGTGATTCATAAAACTTACTTTGTTGTTCGCCTAAGAAATAACAACGCATCATTTTATCTTTCACAATCAATCGTTCAAAGCCGCAATCAGTAGCTACCCAACGCAAACGAATACCATCAAACAGTTCAAATACTTCCGCTGGCAATGGTCCGAATCTATCGGCTAATTGTGTGGCAAAGGTTTGCAATTGCTCTTCATTTTCGCAATCATCCAACTGACGATATAAGGATAATCTTTCGTTGATGCTGTTCACATATTCATCAGGAATCAACATTTCATTATCGGTATCAATGGCACACTCTTTCACGTATTTTGGTGCAATGGTATCAGTAGTTACATCTTCAAACAAATCTTTGAATTCAGTTTCTTTCAATTCACGAATGGCTTCATCCAATATTTTATGATACATCTCAAAACCTACTTCGGCAATGAAGCCACTTTGTTCGCCACCCAATAAATTTCCTGCGCCACGTATATCCAAATCTTTCAACGAAATATTAAAGCCACTTCCTAAATCACTGAATTGTTCAATCGTCTGCAAACGCTTACGGGCTTCGGGTGTAAGCACATGCATAGGTGGAGCCAGCAAATAACAAAATGCTTTTTTATTGTTTCTTCCCACACGACCACGAAGCTGATGCAAATCGCTCAACCCATGATGATGTGCATGATTGATGATGATGGTGTTGGCATTAGAAATATCCAAACCACTTTCAACAATATTGGTACAAACCAACACATCATACTCACGATTGATGAAACCCAGCATGCGTTGCTCTAATTGTTCGCCATCCAGTTGTCCATGCGCCACACCAATTTCAAATGCTGGACAAAGCTTGCGAATGAGTTCAGCAATTTCACCAATATCGTTTACTTTATTATGAATGAAATAAACCTGTCCGCCCCTGTACACTTCAAATTCAATGGCTTCTTTAATCAAATCAGTATTGAATGTAGCCACCTGTGTAGTTACAGGTTGACGATTAGGCGGCGGTGTATTGATGATTGATAAATCACGGGCACCCATCATACTGAATTGCAATGTTCGTGGAATTGGCGTTGCTGTAAGTGTTAGCGTATCTACTGAATTTTTAATCAGCTTCAATTTATCTTTCGCAGCTACACCAAATTTTTGTTCTTCATCAATAATCATCAAACCCAAATCTTTGAATTTGATTTTGCTGCCCAACAGCATGTGAGTGCCAATCAGTATATCCACTTTTCCTGCGGCTAATCGTTCTAAAGTTTCTTTAATTTCCTTCGCAGTTTTAAATCGATTCACATATTCAACCGTGCAAGGAAATTCTTTTAATCGCTCTGCAAATGTTTTGGCATGTTGCATTGCTAATATTGTTGTAGGAACTAAAACAGCAACTTGTTTTCCATCGGTAACTGCTTTAAAAGCCGCTCTGATAGCAACTTCTGTTTTGCCAAAACCCACATCACCACAAACCAATCTATCCATCGGATAAGGCTTTTCCATATCCGCTTTTACATCCTGCGTTGCTTTTAACTGGTCAGGCGTATCTTCATAAATAAAGCTGGCTTCCAGTTCGTTTTGCAAATAGGTATCGGGCGTAAATGCAAAACCTTTAGCCGCTTTTCTTTTTGCATACAATTGAATTAAATCAAACGCCAGCTCTTTTACTTTGAGTTTGGTTTTGCGTTTTAATTGTTCCCAGACTTCACTGCCCAATTTATTTACTTTCGGCTCAATTCCCTCTTTGCCACTGTATTTGGTGATTTTGTGAAGTGAATTAATATTCACATACAACACATCATTATCTCGGTAAAAAATACGAACCACTTCCTGCACTACACCATTCATTTCTAATTTCTGCAAGCCCGAATATTTCCCAACACCATGGTCAATGTGAACTACATAATCACCAGGTTGCAGTTCCTTCAATGATTTCAGGCTGATGGCATTTGATTTTGCGTACCCAATTTTTTGTTTATAGCGATGATAACGCTCAAACAATTGATGGTCGGTATAGCAAACCAATTTAGAATCCTGGTCAACAAAACCCTGATGCAAAGCAATATTGATGGGAGTAAAACGAATATTCCTGTTTACAATTTCAGATTTTCGATTGACGATTTTAGAGCTTAAATCTTCGAAAATGTTGTAGAACCTTTCAATCTGTTTTGGATTATCTGAGAAAGTTAAATTCTCAAAACCCAGATGTTGCTTCACTAATAAGTCATCAATCAGCAATTCAAAATTCTTATTGAATGAAGGCTGTGGTGTTTGATTAAACTGAATTTTTACATCCGCTTTATAATATGGTCTTGTTCCAAATTCGATGATGGAAAACTTCTCAATGCCTTCTTTGATTAACTGTTGCGGATTTGCCATCAACAAATTACTGGTATCAGTTTCTATATCGTAAGCTTCAATTAATTCAAAACTACTGATGGCATTTTTTATCCAGAAGATTGCATTGGATGGAATGAAATCAAAAAGAGATGATTCGATTTTTTCATCACTCAGATTATTGGTGTTCGGGATAATTGTAACATGAGCAATATTCTGATTACTCAATTGCGAAGCAGGGTCGAAAGTTCTGATACTTTCCACTTCCTTACCAAATAATTCAACACGATAAGGCAATTCATTTCCAAAACTAAAAATATCTACAATACCGCCACGAATGCTGAATTGACCTGGTTCATACACAAAATCTGTTCTTTCAAAATTCAGTTCGGTAAGCAGTTCAATCACAAAATCCAAATCCAGATTATCGCCTTTTTTGAAATGCAAAATATGTTTTTGCAATCCAGCCTGCGATACAACTTTCTCCATCAATGCTTCTGGATAAGTAACCACAATTCTGCCTGATGCAGGATGTTTCAATAAATCAGTTAATAATTCTGTTCGTTCTAAAACCTGATTATTATTGAGTTCGGAAGAAAAATTTCCAACAATTTTAAATGAATCAGGAAAGAAAAAGCAATGCGTTGATTTGTGGTTGTGCTGATTTAATAAACTATCCAAATCAGTTTGAAAATAAAGGGCTTCTTCTTTGTTGTTGCAAACTATGAAATGGGTTTGGTTGGGAAACGACAAAAAAATAGCAGCCGCTTGCAGACTTTCTGCCGAACCAATTAAACCATTTAAGTGAATAGTTTGTAGTTCAGTTTGTTGCAATCGTTCAATAATTTGTTTCGACTGTTGTGAGCCTTGAACATGACTCAAAATTTCCTGTAAATTCATCTACACTAATTCTGAAAGAGCTGCAAAGGTAGTGGTTTT
>CAIQHW010000463.1 GCA_903871715.1 uncultured bacterium | reverse complement strand
GGAGCAGCTTTTTTTGCAGCAGCTTTTTTAGGAGCAGCTTTTTTTGCAGCAGCTTTTTTTGTAGCCATGACTTTGGTTAATTTTTTTGGTTAAAAAATTTGGTTATTGTGAAACTCTATCCTAATTCACATCGGGATAGAAGAGCTTCCGATGGTTATGCTTGAGCAATTATGCTCACGTAAGATTTGTCGTTTTTCTTACGTTTAAATTCTACCACACCATTACTTAATGCAAATAATGTATGGTCTTTGCCAATGCCTACATTCAATCCTGGGCTATGCACTGTGCCACGTTGGCGAACAATGATATTGCCTGCAATTGCTTGTTGACCTCCGAAAATTTTTACGCCCAATCGTTTGCTGTGCGATTCTCTTCCGTTCTTTGAACTTCCTTCACCTTTCTTGTGTGCCATGTTCTATTTACTTTTTTAAAATTATGTACTTAAATTATGCGATTGTTTCAATTTTTACTTTGGTATACTGCTGACGATGATTGTTCATCTTTTGGTAGCCTTTTCTGCGTTTCTTTTTAAACACAGCTACTTTTTCGCCTTGAAAATGAGATAAAATTGTGGCACTCACTTTTGCATTTTTGATGGTGGGCGCACCAACAGTTATTTTGCCTGCATTGTCAATCAACATTACTTCTGCGAAATCAACTTTTTCGCCAGCGTTGCCAGCCAAGCGATGAATGTTTACTTCTTGCCCAACTTTTACATCAAATTGTTGTCCTAAAATTTTTACGATTGCGTTCATTTCTTTTTTCTAAAAATATTAGCTGCAAAGATATTTCCCTTTTTCAAATAAACAAGCAAATGTTGATAGTTTTTTCAACAAATAAAATGTGCAGTGTTTAAAAAAATATTTTTCGATTAATTCTTTATTAAAAAATCACTTCACAATTTCAACTACTTTTGTTGGTGCAAATTGCGAATTACGAATTGCAATTTGTTGCGCTACTGTTTGCGCTAAATCAACAAAAGCTTGCTGCGTAATTTTCTCATCGTCATTAATCACTGCAGGCAATCCATTATCGCCACCTTCGCAAATGCCTTGTACCAAAGGGATTTGACCCAACAACTGAATATTAAATTCATCCGCTAATTTTTGTCCACCATCTTTTCCAAAGATGTAATATTTATTTTCAGGCAATTCTTTTGGTGTGAAATAAGCCATGTTTTCAACCACTCCTAAAACTGGTACATTAATTTGTCCGCTGCTAAACATACTCACCGCTTTTTTTGCATCTGCCAAAGCAATGTCTTGTGGCGTTGTAACCACCACTGCACCTGTGACAGGAACAGTTTGAACTAATGTTAAATGCACATCGCCAGTGCCAGGTGGCATATCAATTATCAGGTAATCTAATTCGCCCCAATACACATCGGTAATGAATTGGCGCAGCGCACTGCTCACCATTGGTCCTCTCCAAACAATAGCTTGTTTTTCATCTACCAAAAAACCAATCGACATACTTTTGATGCCAAACTTTTCAATTGGTGCAATCATGTGTTTGCCTGCAACGCTTATCATTGGTGGTTTCTGACCTTTCAAACCCAACATCAACGGCATGGAAGGACCATAAATATCTGCATCCATCAACCCAACTTTTGCATTCATTTTTGATAAACCTAAAGCAAGATTGGTTGCCACAGTTGATTTTCCAACACCGCCTTTTCCACTAACCACTACAATAATATTTTTCACACCTGGCAACACACTTTCGCCGTCTTTTCTTTTTGATGTAACACTGCTGCTCATCGTAATATTTACTTCTGAATCTTTGCTCACCATCAGCTTAATAGCATTCAAACATGCACCTTTGATAGCTTCTTTCATTGGGCAGGCTGGAGTTGTGAGTTCAACAGTGAAAGAGATTTTATTTCCTTCCGTTTCCAAGTTTTTAATCATGCCAAGTGTTACCAAATCTTTATGTAAATCGGGGTCGTCGACATGACTTAATGCTTCTAATATTTGTTCTTTTGTAAAATTCATTTTTATTTGTTTTTCTTTTGCAATCAGTACTCACACTTATTCAATTGTGATGGTACTTTTTGTTTCTATGTTAGTTCGTTTATCGAATTTGAAATCGAAAAATTTCGCATCGCCTTTTTTTGCTTTAATTTCAAGTGATGCACGACCGTATTCCAAATTATTCTTGTCAGTAACTTTTGCTACAATTTGTTTATCAAAATCTTTTTCAAAAATCAAATACACAGAAACAGTGTTTTCGGAGGAAGTTGAATCACCTGAATGAATATCAAACTTACCAGCTGAAATACCAGTATTATTTAATGATTGAGCTATTTTCAAATCGCAATGGAAAGTATTTGTTGCACCATTTTTTAATCCATCAGCTAATTGAGTTGCGCCTTCGCCAACCACTTCGCCAGTTTTATTGATGGTGTTTTTTGCTGTATCCTTAATTCTGTTGCAAGCAGCCAATGTTAAAATTGCAAATCCTAAAATCAATAGTTTTTTCGGCATAAAAATATTTTTAAAATCTTCGAGCCTTTGTGTCTTCGCGGCTGTATTTTTATTTTCTAATCTTCTAATTTCCTTATCAACTAAATCTGCACATTGCTCAACATATCTTTCACCATGTTGTTCAAATCATAATCTGGTTTCCAGTTCCAATCTTCCAAAGCATAAGCTCCATCAATGCTTCCGGGCCACGAATCGGCAATGGCTTGACGAAAATCGGGTGCATAAATAATTTTAAAATCGGGAATAAATTTTCGAATTTCGATGGCTAATTCTTTTGGAGTGAAATCGATTCCATTAATATTATATGCTGTTCGGATACTTAATTTTTCAGCAGGGGCATCCATTAATTGCAATGTTGCTTTTATTGCATCGTGCATGTACATCATTGGCAGCCGTGTGTTTTCATTTAAAAAACACGTGTACTCTTTTTTACGTTTTGCTTCGTAAAAAATTTCCACCGCATAATCAGTTGTACCACCGCCCGGCGCTGATTTGTAGCCAATCAAACCTGGATAGCGAATGCTGCGAATATCCAATCCTTTTTTATTGAAATAATAATTGCACCAACCTTCACCAGCTAATTTGCTGATGCCGTAAACCGTAGAAGGCTCAATAACAGTGTGTTGCGGCACATTTAATTTCGGTGTTGTTGGACCAAAAACTGCAATTGAACTAGGCCAAAATATTTTTTTAACACCATGCACTAATGCAGTATCAAACACACCGAGCAAGCTTCCCATGTTTAAATTCCATGCAAACTGCGGATTTTTTTCGCCAGTGGCTGAAAGCAAAGCCACCAAATGATAAATCTGTGTAACCTTGTATTTATCAATGATTTCAGCCAATCCTTTAAAATTCATAGCATCCAAATATTCAAAAGGTCCACTTTGCATCACTTCATCAGCAGCGTTTTTAATATCAGTTGCTATCACATTATTATTGCCAAATTTATTGCGCAATTCCATTGTTAGCTCCGTTCCAATTTGACCACTTGCGCCAAGTACAATTATTTTATCCATGAAAAAAGAAAGTTAAAATTGTTAGAAAAAAAAATGAAAAATTAAATTTTCGCCAAAGCATTTTCGATGTCCGAAATAATGTCTTCGATGTTTTCAATGCCCACCGAAAAACGAACTAATCCATCCGCTAATCCGATTTTTTCACGTTCAGCTTTTGGAATAGAAGCATGTGTCATGGATGCAGGATGATCAACCAAAGATTCAACACCACCAAGGCTTTCAGCCAAACTAAAAATATGAAGCGAAGAAATTAATTTCTTCGTAGTTTCTAAATCGCAATTAAATTCAACCGAAACAATGCCGCTAAATCCTTTCATTTGTTTCATCGCAATAGCATGATTAGGATGTGATTTTAAACCTGGGTAAAATACTTTTTTCACCTTCGGATGTTGCTCAAAAAACTCTGCCACTTTCATCGCATTTTCTGCATGGCGTTCCATTCTTACACCCAAGGTTTTGACGCTTCGCGATGTGAGCCAAGCATCGAATGGACTTGGGTTTAAGCCAATTGCCATTCTGCCAAAATCAAATTTTTGTTTCAATTCTAAATCGTTGGTAACTAGCAAGCCACCAATAGTATCGCTATGTCCACCGATATATTTTGTGGTAGAATGCATTACTACATCAGCACCAAGCAACATAGGATTTTGAAAATAAGACGAAGCAAAAGTATTGTCCACAACTACCATCACACCATGCTTTTTTGCAATCGCCGAAATGGCTGCAATGTCAGAAATATTCAACAACGGATTGGTTGGTGATTCAATCAAAATGAATTTTGGTTTTTCAGAAAGTTTCTTTTCAACTTCATCCAAATCTTGTGTATTGATAGTTTCAAAGCCGATTTGATATTGCGAAAAAACTCTCGTGAAAATTCTGTAAGTACCGCCGTACAAATCGTTGGTGGCAAGCACTTTATCGCCACTTTTCAAAGTTGAAATTAATGCTGTAATGGCTCCTAATCCTGATGAAAAAATGGTGGCATATTTTCCTTCTTCCAATGATGCCAAAGCTTCTTCTAAGTTAGTGAAATTTGGGTTTCCAGCTCTTGTGTAATCATAGCCTTTGGTGTTGCCCGGGCTTTCTTGCACATAAGTGGAAGTCATATAAATAGGTGGAATTATTGCGCCCGAAGTAGCATCTGGTTTTTGTCCGTTGTGAATGGCTTTGGTTGAAAATTTCATTTTAGAAAATTGATTTTGAATGAGCCGCAAATGTATGATTTTCGAGTGAATTTAATTTTGAAAACGTTTCCTCATAAAATAAAACAACCTTGAAAAATCCTGTTTATCGGTTTTTTCAAGGTTGAAATAATTATTTCGAAAAATGATTTTACAATTTGTAATTATTCGCTTTCATCCATTCATCGTTGTAAAACTTACTTAAATATTTTGCGCCGTTATCAGGAATTACAGTAACGATTACAGCTGGTTCAGTTAATCTTGAAGCTAATTGCAAAGCCGCCCAAACATTGGCTCCACCTGTGCCACCGCCAATAATGCCTTCTTCACGAGCCAACAAACGAGCTGTGGTAAATGCATTGTCATCATTAAACTGAATCATGTCGTCTACCATTTTAAAATCCATTGCTTGGTTGATATGGTCTTCGCCAACACCTTCCACCTGATAACTGCAACTACCGTCGTGGCGCACTTCTCCAGTTTTAAAATAGTCATAATAAATTGAGCCAAATGGGTCAGCCATGAAGGAAAAAACTTTCGGATTTTTCTCTTTCAAATATTTACTGATGCCGCTAATGGTGCCACCAGTGCTACCTGAAGCTACAAAGTGTGTAACTCTTCCATTCGTTTGTTCCCAAATTTCAGGACCAGTTGAAAGATACTGTGCTAAAGGATTTTTAGGATTATCGTATTGATTGATACGAAAACTATTTGGTGTTTCATTTGCAATTCTGATGGCTGTATTCACATAATGGTCGGGCGAATCAGGTGCCGCAGAAGTAGGTGCAACAACCACTTGTGCACCAAACGCTTTTAATGCATTTTGTTTTTCGATACTCACTTTATCGGGCATTGTTAAAATTACTTTATAACCTTTTATTGCACCCATCATGGCTGCGGCTGCACCAGTATTACCGCTGGTATTTTCCACAATCGTTCCACCAGGCTTTAACAAACCATTTTTTTCGGCATCTTCAATAATGTATTTTACAATTCTATCTTTTATGCTTCCGCTAGGGTTCATAAACTCCAATTTCACCCAAATTTCAACGTTTTTGTAAGGATTGATTTTTTGCAATTTCACCAAAGGTGTGTTGCCAATAGTATCGAGGATAGAACCGTTCATGATTTTTAAAATTGTTTGTGATTAAATAAGTTCGCAAAAATATAATTATCCAAAAAGAATTTTTCTAAAAACTTGAAAAAGTTTTTTCGAAACAAATTAGAAAAGCGATTACTCTACAAACATCAAATCCACTTCTTTTTTTTCTGGATTAGCTGATACAATCAACACTTTCACGTCATCGCCCAATTTATATTGTTGCCCGGTAAACTTACCTGTAACCGTCATATTTCTATCATCAAATTCATAAGGTTCACTCATTTTGCGCAGCACCACCATGCCTTCGCAAAGGCTGTCAGTCAATTCCACAAACACACCAAATGAAGTTACGCCCGAAATAATTCCTTGCTTGGTTTGCCCTTCTTGCGATTTCAAAAATTCGGCTTGTTTATATTTGATGCTATCGCGTTCGGCTTCAGTAGCCTTGCGCTCTTGCGCACTGCAATGTTTGCAAATTTCATTCAAATCATTTTGGTAAGAATAATTTTGCTGCTGCAATTTTTCGTGCAATAAGCGATGCACCAGCACATCAGGATAACGCCGAATCGGCGAAGTAAAATGACAATAATCGGCAAAGCCTAAACCATAATGTCCAATATTGGTTGTGGCGTAAATCGCTTTAGCCATGCACCTTATAGCCAACGAAGTGAGCATGTGGCACTCTGGTTTGTTTTGCAAATCGAGCAACATGGTGTTGAAAGATTCTGCAATTTTTTTCGGCGTAGTTACATTGATGCGAACACTAAATTGCTTTGCGAAATCGTTGAATTTATTAAGTTTTTCGATGTCGGGTAAATCGTGAATGCGATAAGGAAATAAAACTTTGTGTCCTTTATAAATTTCATTCACCATCAAAGCAGCCACCCGTCTGTTTGCCAGCAACATAAAATCTTCTACCAATAAATGTGCATCTTTTCTTTCTTTTAAAACAATCGCAATTGGATGACCATTTTCATCCAATTTAAATTTTGTTTCTACCGTATCAAAATTGATAGAACCCTCTTTAAATCTCACTTTGCGCAATTGATGGGCAATTGCATTCAGTGTTTTTAATTCTTCCGAAAATTCGCCAAAGCCTTGTTCAATAATGGTTTGTGCATCTTCATAAGTAAATCTTCTATCGCTGTGAATGATAGTTTTGCCAAACCATTCGCTCACAATTTTTGCATGAGCATCCATCTCAAACACAGCACTGAAACATAGTTTATCCTCATTCGGTTTTAGCGAACACAACTCGTTGGATAATTTTTCCGGCAACATCGGCAGTGTGCCGTCCACCAAATAAACGCTGGTTGCTTTTTCAAAAGCAAACTTATCCAAAGCCGTGTTCGGCTGCACATAATGGCTCACATCGGCAATGTGCACACCAATTTCTACGTTGCCATTTTCTAAATATTTTATCGACAAAGCATCATCAAAATCTTTTGCGGTATCAGGGTCAATGGTGAATGTTGTAACTCGTCTAAAATCTTTTCGTTTTTTTATTTCTTCTTTTGAAATGGCAGAAGAAATTTTTTCCGATTCTGCAATTACATCCTTCGGAAAATCAAGCGGAAAGCCTTGTTCCAGCAAAATTGTTTTCCACATCACTTCTTTGGTAGATGAGCCTGTTAGAATTTCTTTTACTCTGCCCAGGGGGTTTTTACCGCCATTATTCCAATCTACAATTTGCGCAATCACTTTGTCGCCATCTTTTGCGCCGTTAATTAATTTTATTGGCACATAAATATCAGCACTCAAGCCATATTTTTTTTCGGGCAATACAAACGCAAAATCTTTTTTCACATGCGCCACACCCATAAAATATTCGTGTGCACGAGCAATAATTTTTATCACTTTTCCTTCGGCTTGTTTTTTGTCTTCGTGTGTAATTTGCACCAACACCGTATCGCCTTTTATCGCCGTGTTTAAATTTTTTTGGCGCACGATAATATCATCACCAGGTCTTTGAGCACTTATTACAAACCCGTATCCATGGCGGTTTATATCCATTCTGCCTTCAAACGATGGCATGTTTGAATCACCCTGTTTTTCGTTTTTTTTCTTCGATAAATTTTTAGGAGCTGATTTTTTAGGTGGGCTGCT
>CAIQHW010000462.1 GCA_903871715.1 uncultured bacterium | reverse complement strand
TGAAAAATTGAATGATTATATAGAACAACACAGCAGCCCTTTATCAGCCGTGTTGGAAGAATTATTTCGAGAAACTAATTTAAAAACTTTGCAGCCCAATATGATTTCGGGGCATCAACAAGGTTTGTTGCTGCAATTTTTAAGTCGCATGATTCAACCTTTAAAAGTGCTGGAAATAGGCACTTTTACTGGTTTTGCAACTATTTGTTTGGGAGCTGGATTAAAAGAAAATGGAACAATTGACACCATCGAATTGAATGATGAGTTGAAATATTTTCACGAAAAATATTTTGCAAAAGCTAACCTACAACAAAAAATAAAGGTGTATTATGGCGATGCCAAAGAACTTATTGTGCAACAAAGTGAGGTGTATGACGTTGTATTTATAGATGCAGACAAAGCTGCTTATAATTTGTATTTCGATTTGGTGATTGACAAGGTGAAAGGCGGCGGTTGGATAATTGCCGATAATGTGTTGTGGAAAGGAAAAGTATTGGATGAAAAGTTGGATAAAAAAACTGAACAAATAAATTCGTTCAATAAAAAAGTCAGCCAAGATAGCCGTGTTGAAAGTTTGATATTGCCTGTGAGAGATGGATTGCACTTGATTCGCAAATTGTAATTAACTTTGAAGAATTCGTTTCTTTTCAACAAAAAAAACTAAAACCAGATGAAAAATTGGATAGCCATGATTGTTCTCAATCTGTTTACCATAGCGGCTTTTGCGCAGACACAAGAACAAATTGATGCTTATGTACAATCGCATAAAAATTTAGCCATTCAAGAAATGATGCGAACTGGAATTCCAGCCAGCATAACATTAGCACAAGGCATTTTAGAAACTTCGGCAGGCACAAGTCCTTTATACATGCGGTCTAACAACAACTTTGGCATAAAATGCAAAAGCAGTTGGACTGGTAAATTTACTTATCATGATGATGATGCTAAAGGCGAATGTTTTCGAGTTTACGATAACGATTCTGCCAGTTATGCCGATCACAGCAACTTTTTAAAAACTGCTTCGCGATACAATTTTTTGTTTCAATTCGATAAACAAGATTATAAAAGTTGGGCAATCGGATTGCGCAAAGCTGGCTATGCTACTAACCCCGCATATGCTTCTATTTTAATCAAACACATTGAAGAAAACAATTTGCAACAGTATGATGAAGTAAATTACGTAGATGGGATTTCAATGATGAAACACACCAAAGTACCATCGGCAGTAGCGTTGAATGAAAATAAAAATACCACAAGTCCTTCATCAAATTTGCCATCGGGCGAAATTTTGGCAAGCAATGATGATGATAAAATGAATGATTATCAAACGGTTCATTGGCAAGTTTCAAATGTAAGCGATGCCACGACAGCCTACACCAACACACCAGTTCAAGGTTATAGCCATCCTGTTTATAGCAGCAAAACTAAAAGCAGATATACCAATGCCAAGTTGCATAATATCAGCTATGGTAATGCTGTAAAATCGAAAAATGGAAAAGCAGTTTCACACCAAATTTGTTCTAAAAATGCAAAAATAAATTCGCTAGCAATAAAGCATGCAGTGGCTAAAATATCAAAGAAATCAACGGTTCACAGCAATTCTGCAAAATTGAGTAGCAGAAAAACAAATCAGAGTTACGCAAAAAGTTAAGTTCATAATCTTTAATTTTAAAATGAGATCTAAAAAAATAAAAGGCAAGCTTCGTAATGATGTTTGCCTTTTTTGTTTCTTTTGTTTTCTAAAATTTTGAGGATGCTTTCAGCAAAAAATTTGTTTAAAAAATACGACCAAGTGCAAGTGTTAAAAGGTGTTGATTTAGTGGTGCACGATGGCGAAATAGTTGCTATTACAGGCAGTTCGGGTGCTGGTAAAAGCACATTGCTTCATTTAATTGGCACGTTAGATAAACCCGATAGCGGCACTATTTCGATTAGCGGCGAAAACATTTCTGCTTTTAATGACAAACAACTTTCTAATTTTAGAAATCAACGGATGGGTTTTGTTTTTCAATTTCATCATTTGCTGCCCGAATTTTCGGCTTTAGAAAATGTAATGTTGCCTGCATTAATTGCTCAAAAAAAAGAAAGCGACACCAAAAAATTGGCGCAAGAATTATTAGAACGATTAGGATTGAAAGATAGAATTCATCATCGCCCTAATCAATTAAGCGGCGGCGAAGCCCAACGCGTAGCAGTTTGTAGAGCTTTGATTAATAAGCCTGCTATGGTTTTGGCAGATGAACCTTCAGGCAATTTAGATTCTAATAATGCTTTAGAGCTACACCAACTTTTTTTACAACTTCGTGATGAATTGCACCAAACTTTTATCATTGTAACCCATCACCAGCAATTAGCTGCTATGGCAGATAGAACTCTTCATATGCAAGATGGAAAAATGCAGTAGAAAATTATTTTTTTAAAAATAGTTTTAGCAAAAGTTTCCAAATTTTGTTCTTCAGAGGATGAAAAACATATTTTTCGGAACTACCCATTACTTCTAATGTTCCAAATCTTCTTTTAAACTGCGAAATTCCATCGGTAAATTTTACATTGTCTGTTTCTACATTTGCTGCTGCAACTTGTCCTAAAAAATACTTTGCAAACTTCTGTTTATTAAGTAGGGTAATAATTTCCCAATGCAAAAAATTTCCTGCTCCAACACTATTATTTATGTTGCCAGCAAAGGCATAAGAACAATAATTTCCAAATAAAATCAGCATAAAACCTGCTAATGGAGTTTCGTTTTCAAAAGCAAAATATAATCTAGCTAATCC
>CAIQHW010000461.1 GCA_903871715.1 uncultured bacterium | reverse complement strand
TAACTCCACAAATCGTGTTCAAAATTAATAATGTCATTTTTAATTCTTTCACCTTCCAACAAGGCATCAATACCATTCGCATAATCAGAAATTCTCTCATCATTTTGGTTTGAAACTTTGGTGATGTAACTGCTGAAATATCTAAACTCCATGATGTCTTCCCAAGTCATTCTTACGGCATCATTTTGTGGATTAAAAATCTCGTGTTGTGCCAAAATCTTGCGCATATCAGGATAATAAACCCAATACATCACTTGCGGCGCTAAAAAATTTCCTGCTTGATCATACTTATCCAAAATTGGGCAAATACCTAAAATACGAACTTGCATAGTAGATGTTTCTTCATCAAACAACCAATCTTCTTTCAATCGAAATTTGGTAATTTTATTGGGGTCTAAAAATCGTTGTTGTGGCTGATAGGACACATCACCAGTAATCGGGTCAGTAACGGCTACTGTGTCAACTCCACCACCTATATTCTTTACTTTTTCAATTGAATTAGGTGTAACGAAATCTTCATCTTCAAAAGATTGTACTTCTCCACTCAATACGGCACGATGAATGATATCAAAAAACAATTCTTGCGGATATTTAAAAGGCAAGTTCATTTTTTCGCGAATGTCTATAATTCGCCAAATTCGCTTTTCCCAAAACACATCAGATTCACGAATATTATCGTAAGCAATTACTTGTTTTTCTTTGTACATTCTTCTTTCAAACACACCATTAAGTCGCTTTGAAACAGGCAAAGGCTTTACACCGCCATTTGCTTGTGCATTGGCAGAATCCTTGCCCAAAGCATTGTTGGTAGAATCATCCATCAACAATTTTACATCCACAGCTTGCTCTTTACCAAAGTTTACTTTGGCATTTTGAGCTGCCATTACTTTTGCGCTCAACATAAAAATGCAGGCTAAAAGCAATACTGATTTAAACACATTTTTTTTCATAAAAATACTTTTACATGATTTTAAAAGTCATAGCTGGCAAAGGTCTTGGTGTACCATCGCAACCACGAGCATATATTTTTTCAAAATAGAAAATATCACCTGGTTTACAATTTTGCACCCAGGTTTTCATTTGTTCATTGAAATAAGCTCCAGTGCAACTGGTTGTTTTTGCATCTTGGCGTTTGGCAATATAAGAACAATCGAATTTAGTAATTTGGAACGGACACTTGAAATCAAAATTTTCCAAAAATGCTTGCATGCCTGCTTGCGCCCTAAAGTTGGTTATAACCATTGAACCACCTTGTTGTCCACCAATTTTTGGAACTGGGTCTGGAATACGTTTTACTCTAAAATTAAATTTACCCACCACCGTTTGAGCTCCTTTTGCATCTTTTCCCATTACTGTAACATCTGCACCATCTTTTGCAGTAGTAGTTTGTGTAACGGTATATTTTCCGTTAGCTCCAGTAATTGTTCCAGTAGAAATTGTAGCATTAATTTTATCGGCAGTAAACCCAGCAGCGGTAACCGTTACAGGGTTTTCAACACCGATATAAAACACATTCATATTATCTGCAGAGACTGAAGCAAATGGTTTAATACCTTGATATTTACCCTTAGTGGTATAATGCTTCATTGCACCAGTTGGGTCTTTCAAAGCTATATCCACCGTGTATTCATGTTCGCCTTCTGTTGCGCCAATCGCAATTTGGCCTTCGCCACCTTCCACTTTTACTGGCGAACCATTCATGGTAACAATTGGGTCGTCTTTTGAATTGAAAGCTGATAAAAATGCTTTCGCTTTAAATTGTTGCCCAACTGACACAATTGTTGGTCCATCAGGCACCACTTGTGCAGTTAAAGTATCAAATTTAAAATCAGTTTTGCCAATTGTTTTTAGCAATTCATTAATTACATCGGCTTCAGCAGTGCGAATATCTTCTTCAATACCATTTAAAATCGTTACACCAGCCACAGCAGGTACAGAGTGGAAATTATGAAACCACCATTTTTTATC
>CAIQHW010000460.1 GCA_903871715.1 uncultured bacterium | reverse complement strand
GTCATTCCCCTCATCAACGAGTTCTACACTTGATTTCTTTAATTGTTGTCTACTTTTACCAGCTTCATGAATTATTTCATCACTATAACGTTTATTAATATTATTAATTGCATTTAATAATTTGACGGCAAATTCATTTATCATATTTTGAACTCTTTCACCAAGAAATAAAATTTGTGGATTCTTACATAATTCTGTTAGTAATTCACAGCGTTCGCTAGTTATCGTTTCAGGATTATTAAACAACTGAATTATAGCATTTTGTTTGTCTTCTTCACGTCCAATTTCTTGTTTAAAACAAATAAGTGCTGCTTCTAAAATTTTCTTTGTTTTATCATCAATTGGGTTTTTACCTTGTTCTTGTTCTGGTAATGCAACTCCATCAATATATATTTTCTTTTCAGCATTAAAATAATCATCCGCAATACTTTTTATACAATAAGAAAGGCTAGTTGGTATTGCATTTGTCATTTTAATAATTTCAACATTTCTATTTTTTGTCAGAATGCCAAGACCAGTTCCAGCTGCAGCAGATGGTGCTAGCCTAACCGAACTACCACCATTTCTTAATGCATTTCTATAATCACAGCATAAATCATTTGATACCATACATATATTTAAAATAGGATATTCTCTTGATAATCGTTCAACAACTTCAAGTGCAACTCCGTCACCACAAGTTTTTGCATATTCTGTATGACAATTTGCTATAGTTTTATCAAGTTGGTCTCTTTCATTAACATCAAATAGCAATAATAAATTAGGAACTGTATCTGTTGGGGTTACTGGATTTGGTTGAGCTTGGGTTCTTCCTGTGATTGCTGTTAACAAGCTTGATATAGGCTTACAACGATTTTTTACTCCGTATAATTTATTTGTGACTTGGTCTGCTGTTACTGGTCCTTTTTGAAGTGAAAATTTTGGTTCATAATTTCTTTCTCTTTTTTTCATAAACATATGTAAAAGAAATACCTTACTTCCATTAGAAAATGACTGATAACCTCTTCCTATTAATGCTGTTAGTAAATCTGAAAATACGTTTGATGAAACTAAAGCATATTTTGAAAAAAAATCCACCAACGGAGATGATGAAAATAACTGTCTTAAAGCTGCTGTCGCCGTTGTCGCACCATCTAATTCATCTTTTGTTACAACTAATGTGAAAGAATTTGGAAAATAATTACTAAAAAATCGTTTATTATTCAAATTATGCGACGAGGTTCCTAAAAACCCAATATCTTGATTTGTTTTATTTGATGGTAGGTGATGTTGTACAGTTCCAAATGATAATATTTGATGCGGAGGCAACGTACTTCCTAAATCAAATATTTTGCTAAGTTCTGCTTTATAAAGAAAGCAACGTGGACCTGAATTTTCAGGTTGACCACCTCTATGTGTTTCTATTACACCAACATGTAAATTTTTTTCATGCAATTTCTCTTGTATTTTTGGGAGTTTTTTTTCCATAGATTCCGTTGTGCTTGAAAAATCATATCCTAGAGCTGTTTTAAGTGATTCTGGTAAATTTAGTAGAACATCCCT
>CAIQHW010000459.1 GCA_903871715.1 uncultured bacterium | reverse complement strand
TTTTTTCAAACGGCATAATTTTCATGCTATGATTTTCATCAACTCAATGATTTTGATTCTTAAATTAATTTAAGTATTGATCTTGTAAAAGCTATAAAGGGTGATGAGTTTAAAGGATTATCAAAATAAAACCATTTCTTTTAAACCGTTTAAAAATTCGGCAATGGCTTTTGGAAATGCATATAAATGAATCAATTCCAAATCTATAAATGACAAATCATCAGCGGCAAATTTTTTCACATCCTTTAGTTTCAATAAATAAAACTGAATGAACAATTGCTGATGCGTTAAGGCTTGTTTTTTTAAAACGCCCAAGTGCAAATTCTTTTTTTGCGTAGCAGTCAATTTTTTCAACAACGTATGATGCTTGCTGCGACTGGGTTTTAGTAATTCTTTTTTTGTCAATTGCATTTCCGATTCAAATAATGGAAACTGAAAAAGATTTTGCCAAATATCGTCTTGCGTTCGTTTTTCTATCAAAATATATTTGCCATCGGTTACGTAAAAGAAATTAAAATAGCGATTCGTTTTTTTCAATCGTTTTTCTTTTACTGGTAAATTAGCCACCACATTCAGTTGCAAAGCTTTGCATGTTTTATTAAAAATGCAATCATCACACTTAGGATTTTTTGGAGTGCATTGTGTAGCACCAAAATCCATCATCGCTTGATTGTATTGCGCTGGATGTTTTTTATCTAAAAATTTATCGGCTAATTTTTCAAATTGTTTTTTGCCTTTTGATGAATCAATTGGCGTTTCAACTGCATTTATTCTACTCAAAACGCGATAAACATTTCCATCCAACACTGCATGAGGCAAATCAAATGCAAACGATGCAATGGCAGCAGCAGTATAGCTTCCAATACCTTTCAGTTGTTTTAATTGTTCAAAATTTTCAGGAAATTTGTTGTGATATTTTTCATGAATTTCACGAGCTGCTACCAGCATATTTCTTGCCCGTGAATAATAACCCAAACCCTGCCAAACCTTCATCACATCATCATCATTTGCCTTCGCCAAACTTTCTACGGTTGGATATTTTTCGATAAATTTTTCAAAATAAGGTAAGCCTTGTTCCACTCGTGTTTGTTGTAAAATCACTTCGCTCAACCACACTGTGTATGCATCTTTCGATCCTTTCCATGGCATCGGGCGATGATGATTTTCATGCCAGTGCAATAAAATTTTTCTAAAAAAATCCACATTCATTTTCATGAAATTTTATTTCGCATTTTTAGCATAACCCCTCAAAGCATCAGTATTGATGCGCTGTTTGCGCTTTTGCTTGGCTTCAAATTTTGAAACATACATGTTGCATACCACACCATCTTCGCAGCTAATTAAATAATGCACCAACTCTTTTTTGTCATTAGGAATGATGCGAACATAGGCGTAATCGGGGTTTGCTTCTGCTAAGCGATTATAAATAGTGTCCACATTTGCTACTTGCGTCTCAAACGGATAAAACGATTTATCCACTCTGCCTTCGCCAAACTTTTCTTGGTCAATATCTTTTTTGTCAATCAATAATGTTTTACTGATTAATATTTTAGCGTTGGCTGCTAAATTTGTTTTCACGTCTTCATCGCTCAAACCCTCGATATGATTGTATAATTCATATTGCATTACTTGCAATGAAAATACATCATCCAACAAATAAGATGGTGCCACATAATTGGTGCGAATACTTAGCAGACAAGGTTTTCCAGCTATCATCATTTCTGCTAATCGCAATTCAAAGCAACCCCAAATTTCTTCGTTCGATAATTTTTTAAATGGCAAACTTGGCTCTATTGGCTCATTAGGTGAAATTGGTTGCGCTGTTTGTTTCAGCCATTGCAACACCACAAAACTTTTTGCAGCCTTACCCATCGTCATTCTTTTTATTTCGGCAAGCGAATGAAATTCGTATTTGGCAGTAAACTTCCAATATTTTTCCACTGCATATTTTAATGCCATGTTAAAAATGGCAATGTCCTCTTTATAAGTAGCCAAATCATCCGAATTATTTTTCAGTTTCAGCAATATTTTTGGGTCTTCGTTCAATAACACAATTAATGTAGTTCGCTTAGCTGCATTTTCAAAAGCGGCTTTGGGAGGGTTCTCTGGCTTATTTTGTTCGGTGGCAAAAACATTTGCCACCAACAAAAAAAATGAAATTATCAACAAAAATTTTCGGCGCATGAGGTTGAAATTTGTTCGTTTCAAAATTAATTAAATTAGACAGTTGCAAAAATCTAAGTGTAAAAACTTATGCAATTACGTTTGTTCAACATCCTAATCCGCTTTGTTTTGCATGTAGTTTTACAACATCAAAACAAATCAAAAATGAAATCAGTTCCATTTACAATTTACATGGCTTGTTTGCTTACAGTTTTTGCCTTGTTTACATTTTTGGCATAAGCTTCAAAGCCTTTATCATAGCGCATTTCTTTAAACCCAATAGTAATAAAAAAGCCCTCTGTATTGAACAGTTGGGCTTTTTGTGGCTGCATTATCTTTTTTGTGAAAAAATTATTTTTGCAACAGTTCTTTGAGCTTATCTTTCAACATAATTTCATCACCTTCCACATAACCTTGATGCGTATAAACAATTTTTCCATTGCCATCAAACACAACAGTGTAAGGCACGCTGGGGAAATTTAATTTTTGTTTCAAATCTTGATTTGGGTCGATAAGCGTTGGAAAGTCCCATTTCATGGTGTTTACATACGATTTTACTTTTGCAATATTTCGTGTGTCGTCAATCGAAACGGTTACAAAATCGAAGTCTAAATTCTTTTTCCATTCTGGCATTACTTCGCTAATGTTGTTGATTTCTTTTTTGCAAGGCACACACCATGTTGCCCAAAAACTTACTACTGTAATTCTTCCTTTTTTAATCACGTCGGCAAAATTTACATTTTCGCCTTTCACATTTTTCACCTGCACATTAGGCACATCCTGTGCTTTGGCAATGGTGACAACAATTAAAATCATTGCTGCTAAAATTATCTTTTTCATTTTCTAATTATTTTTTTGATTTAGAATGTTGTTATTCAAATACGATACCAAACTACATGATTTTATGAAAACAAAAAAATAATTTTCACAAATCCAATACTAATGCGCCATTCAGCTCGGTACTCCAAAAATTGATGCCCAATTTTTTTGCTTCATTTTTCCAATCATTCATTTTATAAGAAGAATTGGACGAATCGAACACCAATAATTTTGTGTGGCAATGTTCCGCAATTTCATTTACACTTTTCACAGCGTTGTGTGAAATAATCATTACATCGGCGTCAAATCCTTTGTTGTTCAATGTTTCCAGAATATTGCTTTTGTCAACATAAATTATTTTGTGTCCGTGAAATAGAAATTCGTTGTCCTTTTTTACAGCATTTATTTCTGAAAGTTGATGTGTTGCACCAAAAAATATTCGTGAAGGTTTTAAGTGAAAGCTTTGTGTGATGTG
The DNA here is from genome assembly GCA_903871715.1 of uncultured bacterium. Taxonomy (GTDB): domain Bacteria; phylum Bacteroidota; class Bacteroidia; order Chitinophagales; family CAIODY01; genus CAIODY01. Next base: position 1,170 of record CAIQHW010000459.1, on the reverse strand, counting down.
GTTTTCAGCCACTGTGCTATCCATAAAAACCGAATAATTTTTTCCTTGAAAAAAATCAATTGCACTTCCTTTTGGGATGGCATACACCACCATTTTTTGTTGACGATTCGTTTCCACTTCATCCATTATTTTCCAACACAACAACACCAAAAACGCTGCCAGAGACAATTTCAAGTGTTGTGTATTTTTTTTCACCAACCAAAAACAAAGCAAAATGATAAACAAATACAACAACACAATTTGCAGCGGATGAAATTGCAAACCGTTTAAAACGTAGCCTGGTAAGGCATCCACCCATTCGATGCCGCTGTTCATCAACGTAATTAACCAACAAGTGATGCTTCCAATAAATTTTGCCACCCACGATAATTTGCAAATTGAAAGAAAAATTGTTCCAATTTCGCCAAACAACACAATCGTTGAAAGGGGTATGGCTATTAGGTTTGCCAGTAAAAAATAATTTGGAAACTGATGAAAATAAAACATGCAAATTGGAAAGGCTAAAATTTGCGCAGCGATGGAAACGGCAATTAAATTCCAAACTTTTTTCAAAATCCAAAGCGGCTGTGTCCACCAATTTTCGATATATTTTTGCAGCGCAATAATGCCTACAACTGCAATGTAAGAAAGTTGAAAACCTACGTCAGCAAGTGTTGTAGGGTCAAATGCCAACAACGCCAAAGCCGATGCTGCCAAGGTGTTGTAGATTGAACCTTTGTGATTTAAAATGCCCGAAAGTTGTAAAAAACTAAACATCACTGCTGCTCGAATTACAGAACCCGATGAGCCTGTAAGCATCGAAAATAGCCAGATGATGGTGAGTACGATGATTGCTTTTGCAATTTTTAACGAGCCTTTTTTGTTGGCGAAAAACAAAATTTTGTTCAGCATCCAAAATATCAAACCTAAGTGCATGCCGCTAATGGCAAGGATATGCACGATGCCCGTGTTTGAATAAACTTGTTGCAAATCTTTATCCAAATTATCGCGATAGCCAATCAATAATGCTTCGGCTACGCCAGTTTCTTTTTCGCCAATAATGTTGTTGTCTATAATAGAAAGAATGGTGTCGCGAACTTGCCAAAGCTCTTTCCAGAAAGGGTTGTGTACGTTTGCAATTTTTACATACTCATTTTCTTTTAAAAAAATTTGGTGTGTAATGCCTTGCAA